>JAGNZX010000045.1 GCA_017984185.1 Minisyncoccota bacterium
CTTTTACGACCTTGTCGAGCTGAGCCATAGCGTTTTCAAATGGGTTGTGCATATTTTTATTATATTAGTTATTAATGAATTTTTTATGAAGTTAATTTTTCTAAAGTTTCAAGCTCTTCTTTGGAATCTGCACCCAGGGCTTCTCTTGGGTCTATTGTTATAGATTCGACTTTTTCGTTACTCTCAGAAGCTATCTGCCACAAGTCTGTCAAATAATATTCTTTTTGAACATTACTTTCTTTGT
The DNA here is from genome assembly GCA_017984185.1 of Minisyncoccota bacterium. Classification (GTDB taxonomy): domain Bacteria; phylum Patescibacteriota; class Minisyncoccia; order Phycocordibacterales; family UBA9973; genus UBA9973. Next base: position 245 of record JAGNZX010000045.1, read on the forward strand.
CGATTTTAGAAAAATTATTCCAAAACCAATGTGCGTTGAAAGCATAACAAGATATATTTAATTCTTTGATATTTCTTTCTGTTTCACTGGCATCTTTCCATTCTCGGTCGACTATCTTTCCATCCTCTCGGATGATTCTGCCAAATTTTGTAAACACTACCCGCCAATCAGAGAAATCTGGCACTTGCGTCGTCGTGATTGTGACTGTCGCTTTAGAATTTAAATGTTTTGCTAGTAGATTTTTTAAAGTTTCAGCTTTGATATAAGGTTGGTCGCCTGAAATGACTATAATATTTTTTGCGTCCCCACAAGCCTCCTGGGTGACCGAGACAGCATGCCCAGTACCGAGTTGCTCCGTCTGCACAGCATAAATATATTTATCACCAAGTTCGGCCATTATTTTTTCTTTTTGGTAACCTACGACTATGATTGGTCTAGTATCAATACCGGATTCGGCGACAGATTTCAATAGGTGAGTGATCATTGCATTACCACCTAATTTCATTAAAGCTTTCGGCAAGTCACTTTTCATCCGAGTGCCTTTTCCTGCAGCTAAAATTACAATTTTTGTATCATTTTGCATGTTCAAAGAGTATACACCCTATTTTGTCTCTTTGGCAATTTTTAGTGTATTATATGAATTATGAAAATTGCTGTGATGGGACCTTTGGTCAAAGACATCATAACCATAGACCACAAATCCGAGACTTATATGGGAGGAATTCCGTATTACGAAGCCCTAGCTTTGAAATCTTTTGGCGTGCAGGTCGTGGCTTATGTGACGTATGCACTTCGAGACGAAAATTTTGTGAAGGATCATATGCCAGATATAAAAGTAGTCCCTTTTTACACTAAAAATACGATAACTCACGAGCTGGTTTATGACAGCAAAAATCCGAACGAGAGAGAAGTGAAAGTTCCTGAGTATGACCCCAGCGTTTTTCCAGTTGAAGAAAATATAATATCCGAACTCAAGAGTTATGATTATGTACTTTTAGGCCCTTTGTATTTTGAAAATATTCCAGATGAATTTTTTGAAAAAATGAAAGGTCACAATCTGGCCATAAACAATTTTGGACTTTTTAGCTATCATGAAAAGGGGACTTTGGTTCATAAAAATCCTGAAAATTTTGTCCGAGCTGCTCCTTTTCTAAAATGTATTTCTTTGGATGAATACGAAATGAAATTTGCCTCTCAAAAAAATACCTTTGAAGAAGGAGCTAGGTTTTTTGTGGAGCTTGGTGTAGAGCAGGTGATTGTGACCCGAGGTTCCAATGGTTCGGTGATATTTACCAAAGATAAAGAATATATAATCCCAGCATTTCCACCTAAAAAATTAATCGACCCCACCGGGGCTGGGGATACTTATTTGGCCGGCTTTATTTTTTCGCAAGAATTGTTTGGAGATGATCTGGAAATGAGAGGGAGATTTGCTGCCATGTCGGCGACTATTGCCATCGAGTGTGCTGGTGCATATGTGGGGAATACACAAGAAGTGTTAGATAGATTAGGGGAATATTAAATAAGATTATTTTTTAAATTTTCTCAAATAAATTATTTCAAATATTATTATAAATTTTGTTATCAAAACTGAAGCCGGGAATATGCAATTAACCAAAGAGTAATTATTCATAGAGAAAACTGATGAGCCATGCTTGATGGCATCCACATACATAGACCCCAAGGATTCACTTTGCGGAGCATACCAAGTTTTTCGCATAGTAGGGAAGTAGGCGATGAGGTCAATGAGGGTCGCGAGTATGACTGACCACAATACACTTTTTATTAAAAGCCAAGGCAAAATCGACACAAGAGCTAGAGCTAAACATATTTTATCAAACTTTGTTATGTCTTTGGTCCCGTAGTCACCTCGCAATGAAAGAATCAGAGTAAAGATGGTTACCAGTGCGGCTACACCCGTCGCCCATGATCCTGGGCCCCCACCAGAGATCCATTGCCCCAAAAAGGCTATCGAGGTGGCGATTGACCAAATTAGCCAAGTATAAGTATGAGGTTTAGTGTTTCCTTTGAAAATATCTCTTATGTATATATAAGAACTCACAAAAGCGAGACCTGCAGCAACTGCACCCAAAATTATTTTAATATCCATTGAAAAATTATATCAAATTCTCGCCTAAAAAACTTTTTGCAATTTATTTATAAAATGGTATTATGTTTCTTGTAAATACATGGCCCCATCGTCTAACGGTTAGGACACCGGGTTTTCAATCCGATAATCAGAGTTCGATTCTCTGTGGGGTCACGGCCAGAAAAAACTCCACCTGCGTGGAGTTTTTTCATTGGGCCGTGAAGTCGGAGGCCTATCCCGCAAGCTTGCGGGAAGCCGAGACCGGGGCTGGAAAATTTTCTTTTGACGAAAAGAAAATTATTGTGCCCCCCAATTCTTTTAATAGGTTTTATATTTTCAACAATTGCGCCACATAGTCTATATCTTTATCTCCACGACCAGAGAGATTTACTATTATGATTTTATCTTTACTCAAAGTCGAAGCGAGTTTCATGACAAAAGCTATAGCATGCGCACTTTCAAGGGCCGGAATAATTCCTTCAATTTTCGACAATTCTAGAAAGGCTTTGAGAGTTTCGTCATCAGAAATACTGGTGTATTCGACTCGGCCTATATCTTTTAGATGAGCATGAATCGGCCCCACGCCTGGGTAATCTAAACCGGAAGCAATTGAGTGCACACTATTTGGTTCACCTTTATCATTTTGTAAAACCAGGGTTTTCATGCCGTGTATTACGCCCGATGTCCCAAAAGTAATCGTGGCCGCATGATCACCCACACTTGTACCTCGCCCAGCGGGTTCTACGCCGATTAATTTTACCTGATCATCCAGAAATTCGTGGAATAAGCCGATAGCGTTTGAACCACCACCGACACACCCGACTACGAAATCCGGCAAACGTTTTTCTTGTTCCAGGATTTGTTCCTTGGCTTCTTTACCGACAGTTGATTGAAAATCTCGCACTATCATCGGGTATGGATGAGGGCCAACCACTGAACCAATAGCAAAAAAAGTAGTTTGATATTCATTCATAAAGGTGGCAAAGGCGCTGTCTACGGCATCTTTGAGGCACCGACCCCCGGTCGCAACTTCGACGACTTTGGCTCCAAGCAATTTCATCCGGATCACGTTTGGGTGCTCTTTTTTTACATCAATTGCTCCCATGTGAATTTCGCATTCGAGACCGAGCAGGGCAGCCGCTGTCGCCAAAGCCACTCCGTGTTGGCCGGCCCCAGTTTCAGCCAATACTTTCTTTTTGCCCATTCTTTTTGCCAAGAGGGCTTCACCTAGGCAATGATTTATCTTGTGCGCACCAGTGTGATTTAAGTCTTCACGTTTGAGGTAAATTTTTGCTCCACCCAATTTCTTGGTTAGATTTTTTGCAAAATAAAGTGGGGAAGGACGGCCGACATAATTCTTGAGTAAATCCATATATTCTTTTTGGAATTCCGGACTATTTTTTGCTTTCAGATATTCTTCTTCTATTTCTTGCAATGGTTTTACTAATTGAGGAGGAATAAAGCTTCCGCCAAAGTTCCCATAATAACCTTTTTCATCTGGTAGATTTTTTAATGATTTTGTTTGCATAAGTTTAAAATTAAAATGATAAAATAAATCAATAATTTTTTAGCGCCAGTATTCAGTGCAATGATGTTTGAATATGTGTTTTGTCATGTTTTTAAAATAAAATGAATAAAAAAGCCCACTTTTGTGGGTTGCCGTTTATTATTTAGAAATAATTATAAATATAACAAAGACTACCCACGTATGTGAGTTGTCCACCAAGCTATATTGTTATAATTACTATTTTCAAACATATAATTATTATAAATCAAAAAATCCAAAGTTGCAAGAATTATTGTTACGAGGATTGAAATTGACTTGTGGGTTTGTGGGTGATAGGTTTGTTTGGGGCTGTTTTTTGTTCTTCTTGAAAGGAAGTGTTCGTTGCCTGCATCGCCTATTTTGGTAGTGAGTCCTTGGGGGAAAGAGGGTGCGCCGAAGTGTTTCGATTACATGAGGATGCGTATCTATCTTGGGTCAGAAGTCTTTAAACCTGAGGGCGAGTGGCGCAAATCCATGATCGCCTATGCGGAAAGTGCTAGTCATGTCTTTATTGACATTGGTGACGGCACACACGAGGGCGCGCAAGACTTCTTGGCTCAGATTAAAGCTCTGGGTCGCAAAACTCACGTCGTAGAATCTCACGAGGATAATCACACAGAGTCTGAATTTTCCGGCTTAGGGATTCAGCACTACGTATTGTTAGGAGTCACAGGGGAGATCTTGGACAAATTACAGAAAGAGCAGGGGAACTTTTAAAATCCCCACATCCGTCGCCGGCAGGGGCTTACCCGCCGGCGATTCGTTTTTATTTTATATTAAAAGTGTGCTAGATTTTAAAGTATGGAGATGTGGCTGAGAGGTTGAAGGCACCGGTTTCGAAAACCGGCATCCGCGAAAGTGGATCGTGAGTTCAAATCTCACCATCTCCGCAAATAAATTTATTTGATATAATTAAAATATGGAAACATTCATAAAACAGATAACTGTCGAAGCAGGGGAAGCAATATTTAAAAAGTTTGGGAAAATTGGAGTGAAATACACCAAAGC
>JAGNZX010000046.1 GCA_017984185.1 Minisyncoccota bacterium
TACCTTTAACTTCAGACTTATAACCAACTCCTTCCAAGATTAATTTCTTTTGGTAAGGTGTTTGTACTCCAGCAATCATGTTCATGATGTGTGAAGCGTAAGTACCCCAAAGAGATTTTGAAAATTTGTCATTACGCTTGATACCAAGGGTAATCATGGTATCTGTAACTGAAACAGTAATATCATCTCGGAAAATTTTAGAGATTGTTCCTTTTGGACCAACAACGGTAACAGTATTACCACCAGCATTATTTTGCTGAGTGATTTTGATTCCGGCTGGTATTAATATTTCTTTTTTTCCAATTCTTGACATATATTTTATATTTAAAGTAAACCTGCTGAACTACCAAACTCTAAACAAAGCTTCTCCCCCGACTTGCTCTTTACGAGCTTCTTTTCCTGATAAAATCCCTTTTGGCGTAGAAAGAACCAACAAACCTGTACCGTTTCGCACAGAATGAATATCTTTCATACCAAAATAAATTCGGCGAGATTGCTTGGAAATTCTTTCAACTTCAGCGATCTTTGGCTTGTTGTCTACATAAGTAAGAGTGACTTCGAGGACTGGGTGGTCTTTCTTTACTTTTTTAGCTACCGCACTAACGTAGCCTTCTTTTTTCAAGCATTCTAAAATAGCATTCTTTAATTTTGAATATGGAAGAGTAACAGACTCCTTGCCTGCAAGTGACCCGTTCTTCATCATTATTATCATGTTTGAAATTTGATCCATATATTTTTATTACCAAGAAGACTTGCGGACTCCCGGAAGCATACCTTCGTTTGCTAATTCACGGAAACAGATACGACAAATACCGAAATCTCTCATAAAAGCATTTCCTCGGCCACAACGAAAACATCGGTTCTTCGCCCGGGTAGAAAACTTTGGTGTTTTTGCGGCTCGCGCCTTGACTGATGTCTTTGCCATGTATAAATTCGTCCTTTTGATAGGTGATATCGTGTATTTTTGCTTAAAACCCCTATGGGACCTTAAGGAGAAACACAGATCAATCTATCTAAGGGACTCACCTATCCTATCAAATTCCCCACAAATAGTCAAATACCGCGCAACCCAGAAACTAAGTCGCAAAATATACCAATTTCAGAGCTTAAAAAAGGTACTAATATGAAATGTTTGATTTTATCTCTTGTTTGCAGATTTCTTGGTTTTGTGAATCTTCTATGGCAGAACAAATACTTATATCTTTTTTAATAATTAAAACTGCTGAATAACAATCTTTTATGGACTTTGTGTCAACAATGTTTTCACACAAGGACAAATTCCTTTCTTCAATAGGTATATTTTTTATTAATTTTAGTCGGCATGAAACATGCCAATACTCATCGTCAGCTCGATTAAAATCTTGACCACCATATTTACTAATTTTTTCACAAATATTTATATCGTTTCTTTTTTCGGCTAACTGCATGAAGCATTTATTTTGCGGCTGACCACCAAAAGGGCGGTTGCCTAATACAGAACATAAAAATTCTGAATTAAAAGTGGGGGCATATAGTAATATAACAATTGGAATACAAATTACTAATGTAGCCATGACAAGACTATTGATAAAATACGAAGAACGGCTTTTCAGGGCTCCGTACCATAATCCAAGGTATGTACCGCACAAGACAAACACCATCATGGCCACCACGGTTGGTTCGGGTATCCACCCTCCCCCTTTAGTAAAATGAGCGCTCCCGGTTATTTGATAATCTATACCAGAAAAAAAATCAAGAAACGGAAACAAAATTATCCATACAACTGGTATAACATCCCAACTCGAAAGCAGCAAAAGACTTACTATAAAACCATTAAACCCGCTTTTTAAAAAAATTTTCTTGGGTGAAGCTTTTGTCTCTGAAACACCTGCGTCTTTTTTAGTATTTTCCATATATTTATTATAACACTTACTAAAACAAAATCCCCCTGCCTTTCGGCAGGGGGATTTTTATTGGTTTAAATTATTTTACAACTTTCTTTTTCTTTGGTTCTTTGACGTCTTCTTTTTTAAAAGGCACTCCGATGAGTTCAAAGAAGGCTAGACCTTCAGCGCGATTTTTTGCTGAAGAGACGAGAGTGATCGACATACCAAAAACATCTTTGATGTCTTCGTCGACTGTTTCTGGGAAAATTGTGTGCTCTTTGATACCTATAGAAAGGTTCCCGATATTATCGACTCCGGATCGATTGATACCACGGAAGTCCTTGGTTCGAGGGATAGCCACGTTTAAAAGTTTATCCAAGAAAGCATACATTCTCTTTCCTCGCATAGTTACGACGACACCGATCGGGTCACCCTGACGAATTTTGAAAGTAGCGATAGATTGCTTGGCACCTCGTGGAGCTGCTTTTTGACCAGTGATTTTAGCTAAACGTAGAGAGATAGAATCATTTTTATTCTTGTCTTTCTTGATCATGGTACCAGTACCGACGTTAATAACGATTTTTTGCATCACTGGTGCAGCCATGACATTTTTATAATGAAAATTACTTTTCATTTTTTCGTATGCTTCCTTTTCTTTTTCTTTTGTAGTTACGTATTGCATATTATTTTCTTAAATTAATTACTCAGCCTTGGCCACATTTGAAGCATGAATCGGCATAGCCATAGATATGATAGAACCTTTTTCTCCAGACTTGCGGGCACGTTGGTGCTTTTTGGTCATGTTCAATCCGTCAACGATGACTTTGTTTTTTGCTACCAAAACTCGGACAACCTTGCCGGACTTGCCTTTATCTTTACCTGTGATTATTTTTACATTATCTCCTTTTTTTATTTTCATATTGTTTAGGTTTTAGCTTCCTAGCTAGTTAGCTAATTAGCTACAAGTTAATACTCTACTAAATCACTTCTGGGGCTAAAGAAATAATCTTTTGGAAACCTTTTTCAGCAAGCTCTCTCGGCATTGGTCCGAAAACACGTCCTGCTTTTGGATCTTGCTTACCTTTTTCCAAAATCACTACGGCGTTATCATCAAAACGAATATATGAACCATCTTTTCGTCTGTAGGCATTTCGAGTTCGCACGACGACAGCTTGGTGAACATCTTTCTTTTTTACCGCCTTTCGAGGACTGGCAACCTTTACAGAAATGATAACTAGGTCTCCAATTTCTGCATAACGCTTTTTAGAAGAACCTAAAACCTTGAATACTGCTCCGAGTGTTCCTCCGGCGTTATCGGCTATTTTTACTAAAGTTCGTGCTTGTATCATATATTTATATTACTCTGTGTCTTTTATCTTTTGACAATGGTCGAGTCTCGACGATTTCTACTTTGTCTCCGACTTTGTATTTGTTGGCTTCGTCATGAGCCTTATATTTCTTGCTGATTTTATAAAACTTTCCATATAAAGGGTGTTTGACAAACCTGGAAACGGAAACAACGACAGTTTTATCCATCTTGTCCCCTACCACCACCCCAGCTAAAGTGCTAGCGTGCTTGGTTGTTGTCTTTTCTGCTTTTTTATTTAAAGTTTTCATAATTATTTATTATTTTGATTTATCAAAGTCATGGCTCGGGCAACTTTTTTTCGAAGTCCTAAAGCCTCTTTCACGTTCTTGGACTTAGATCCTTCGGATTTAAAACGAAGAACACGGATTTGCTCTTTCAAGCTCACGACTTCTTTCGCAAGTTCTTCCTTTTTCATTCCTTTTAAGTTGTCTTTCTTTTTTGCCATATATTTATTGAAATATTATTGATTGTGAGCTCGGGAAATAATTCTTACAGAAACTGGCAATTTTGTACCAGCTTTACGCAAAGCTTCGCGACCAACTTTTTCTTCGACTCCATCTACTTCAAACAATATCCGTCCAGGGAAAACATCAAAACAATAACCTTGCGGATCTCCTTTACCTTTACCCATTCCCACTTCAGCTGCTTTTGCAGTAAATGGACGGTCTGGAAAAATACGAATCCAGTATTTACCAGCCTTGGTCAGAGTTCGAGAGATAACTTTTCGGGCTGCTTCGATTTGAGTAGATTTGATGCGAGCCTGAGATTCAGCTTTCAAACCAAAAGACCCGAAGGCTAATTTGGTGCCACGAGAATCCGGACGAATCGCTTTCGTCTTTGGATTTGATCGTTTGGTTTGCCACTTTCTAAATTTTACTTTTTTAGGTAATAACATAAATTTAATCTGATTTTAATTTCTTATTTTCAACTTCTGTATTGTTTACTTCTCTTTTTTTATCAGCAAAAATCTTTCCGCGATAAATCCAAACCTTTACCCCGACAACTCCGTATGACAAAGTCGCTCGTTCACGCTTGAAATCAATGTCCGCACGGAAAGTTTGAAGTGGAATACTTCCACGCTTCAATTCTTCCGTTCGAGCAATTTCAGCTCCACCGAGACGTCCAGAAAGAACAACGCGTGCTCCCTCTACCCCGCGAGCTTGCATAACCTTTTCAATGATAGTCTTGATAACTCGGCGATAAGGCATTCTTTTTTCCAAACCTTCAGCAATCATATAAGCTACGATAGCTGCATCAGCTTCTGGATTGTTTATTTCAACAATTTCTAGCTTGAAATCTTCTGGTCGAGGAATACTGAGTTTATCCATCTTTTTCAAGATTTCTTCTTTGAGCTTGGTCGCGCCTTCACCAGATCGTCCGATGATAAGTCCTGGTCTTGAGGTCTTGATGATAAAACGAGTCGCCTTTCGAGATCTTTCGATTTCGATTGTAGAAACATACATGCCACGCAATTTCTTTTCCAACCATTGGCGTACCAAGACATCACCCTTCAAATAAGTGACATATTTTTTAGGATCAGCAAACCAGCGAGATTTCCAAT
>JAGNZX010000047.1 GCA_017984185.1 Minisyncoccota bacterium
TCGTATTCGAGTGCTGTCCACTTTAGACTTTCCATATCTATATTATATCAAGGTACTTATTTTTAATCCAACTACTAATCAAGAGTTTTCCCTAGTATTTTGTTAATATATTTTTTGCAGCTTTTTTACCAGAGTAAACAGCAGTATCCATACTTGGAAACCCTAAATAGTCTCCAGCTAACCATATATTATTTTCTCCTTGAATTCTCCCGAATTCTTTAAGTGTTTCAATGTTTACATCTGGCATAGTAAGTCTCCATCTATGCATGTGACTTATATTTACAATTCTATTATCAGTAAACGCTTTTGCTATTAGATCTCTTGATATGGATTCAACAGATTGTATGTCGCCAGGTATTTCTCCTTCGGGCCACATAAGCCATCCACCGAGGTACTCATCAGATAGATTGGTGAATGAGGACATTTGAGCGAAGGAAGTAAAACGTGCTTTATTTGCAGCACCTTGTTGATAGCCAATGAACCATTTATTTTCACCACAAATTTGCACAGGCGATGAAAGTTTAGCTACAATGAAATCACAATGTGTATAAGGAAAGTCTTCCTTTAATTTTTTATCTTCAATTAATTCATTTGGAAGTGGTGATGTAATTATCAAATCATCAAATTCCACCAATAAACCACTCTCTAAGATTAAATGATTTTTATTAATTTTCTCAACAGGAGAAGAGACCATTATATTAGCACCTTTTTCTTTTATTGTTTTTTCCAGGGTTTTTATTAGCTGATTGGTTCCCCCAATCAAAACCTTACATTTGTTAAACATGCCATGGAAAAGAAGTTTGAATCCGACTGGCAAAATAAGCGCTGCTGGCATTTCTTTGAGGGGAGGGTAAGTATATGCTTCAATAAGAGTTTCAAAAACTGCAATAAAATCTTTCTTAACTCCCGCTGATGATAGTAATTCGTAAGCTGATATCTTTGGAAAAATATTTAAATTTGGTTCATAGTAATTTACTTTCCCACTCAAAATTACTTTGAAATTTTTTATAAATAATTTTATAAAAGTTGTTTTCCATATTAATAATGAGTTTGCATTTACCCAATTTGAACCCGAGAGACGGAAAAATTGTTTGTCACTGATTGGTTGTAGCTTTTTTTCAAGTCCGAGTTCTTTCAGTAATAATTTTAGTTCTTTGTAGAATGGAAATATCATGAATCCTCCAACATCCGCACGAACACCATCTATCAATGGAGTGTGGACTCTACCACCGACTCGTTCGAGTGCTTCCACGATAGTTACTTTAATATTTCTTTTTTCCTTTAGAAGTTCATGAGCAGCACTCAATCCAGCCAAGCCAGCACCAATTATCACTACGTTTTTGATGACATTATTTTTTTGACCATTTTTAATATCATTCATACAAACTCTTTCTAGTTAATATTTTGTTCTAGTATTTTTTCTTCAATTACTTTTGCAGTTTTTTGTCGATACTCCATTTGCCGGCACCGTAGGCAGCGAAGAAAAGAAAGATAAAGCAAAGCAATACCGCTGGTTGGCCTTGATTCGCAAGGGGTACAAAAAAGTGTCCCTGAGATGCATGGCCTATAAAGTAAGCTACAGCCATCATACCGGAGAGTGTGAACGCCACAGGACGAGTAAAGAAGCCTAATAGAATTGCTAAACCGCCAAAGAATTCCAAGATTCCAGCTGTAAAAATCAAAGTGGATAGTTCCATTCCGCCCGGCATTCCGCCGAACCAGCCGAAGAGTTTTAACCCACCGTTTTGAATAAATACAATACCTGCCACGACTCGCAACAAAAAAACTGCAACCCCTACACATGTTTCTTGATTTATATTTTTTATTTTATTGATCATAATAAAAATATTATAGCAGATTTTATTTAGATAACACTATACTAGAGTCCCTACTGCATCTTTTATGTTTTTGTAGCCGTCTTTTTTAAGCAATGCCGCTAATTCTAGGTTTATGATTCCGATTTGGGATGGTCCCATAAAGATCATACCGGTGATCATCTGCACTAGTGTCGCACCCAATCGGATTTTTTTGTAAGCATCTTCTGCAGTAAATACTCCGCCAACACCGATTAAGATAAATCTTTTTCCGTAGGTTTTGTATGTATAACTTAATAACTCATTGGATTTTTCTTCGACAGGTTTACCACTAAAATTTCCTTTACCAGCTCGTTTTATTTCTTCAGTGTCAAAAACAGGATTTTTTCTATCTTTAGCTAAATTGGAAAAAATTAAACCTTTAATGAAAGAAAAATCTTTAGCTACATCCACTAATTCTTTTATTTCTTCGAGTTTTCTCTCAAGTGGCATTTTTATAAAGACCGGGCGATTCAAACTAAGTTTGTCTAAAAATTGTAAAGCTTGGGTGAGTCCGACTGGAGAGCCGATTTGAGTCTTTAAGTTTTGGATATTTAATAAATTTGGGCAACTAATGTTTAATTCATAGTAATCAAAATTTTTAAAATTCTCGGCCTGCCGAAAACCGTCTACTAAATCTGTGAGCATAGCCTCAAAATCCGCGTAGGGTTTGTTTGTCGCACCGATACTCACACCTATCGGAGCTTGGTCTGTGTCACGATCAAAGTTTATTAAAACTTTTTTTATACTTTTATTTTTAAAACCTTTGTTGACCAGGAGGGATTGAGATTTTGGTAATCGAGCGAGCATCGGAGCAGGGTTGCCATCATAAGCACCATTTGTGAGGGTGCCGACAGTGTGAAAACCAAAACCAATACTCGGCAAGAGTTTTACCAGATCAGCATCGTAATCAAAACCAGCCGATAAGCCAATCGGATTTTTAAAATTCAAATTACAAATATTTTGTTCTAGTGACGGGTCTTCGTAAGCCCAGATTTTTTTAAATATTTTTTTTATGAGGTCACACCCACCAAATATTTTTCCAGTTCTCAAAAAAAACTCGTGGACAGAGTCAGCAGGGAAGAGAAACAAGATTGGCTTAACTATGTGTATATATAAAAACCGGCTAATTTTTCGCATAGCCTTTATTATACTCCAGATTTTTCTTTTCGAGTTTTTATAAAAAATACCATCATCGAGTTTGTGATGATCATAGATATCGAGTGGAGCATGGTGGCTACATTGTAGGCACCCAGGGTCGAGAGTATAAGAGAATGCCTCAAGACATTACTCCCGTACAATAAAGGAGTTTCGCTGGTTGGGTAAAAGAATGTTTTACGTAGGGTCGGCACAAATGCCACCAGGTCGATCGCGACAACAGTGATGACTGAGATGGTCGGGTCCTTGGTGATAAACCAAGGAATCAAACCCAAAAGAGCTAAGGCTAAAAAATATTTATCTATCCTAGGAGGATTTTTAAAACCGTATTTAAGAGAAAAGAAAAAAATAATAATAGTGAAGCCTTCTGAAACGGCGGTCGGTATTGCGCCGAGTCCTGCCCCCTTGGCTAGTTGTCCGAAAAAAACCACAAAAGAAACAATCGTCCAGATAAACCAAGTGTAAGGATGAGGTTTGACTCGTCCTTTGGCGACATCAATTAAATAAGGAATATTTCCCGCAAAAGCGAGTAGAGATGCGATGATTACTAGGATTATTTTTATCATGAATTATTTAAAGATACACAAAATATCTTCGAAGTTCTTAAATGAATAATCAGCTTCAGTGGATTTGGTCCAGACAATCGCAGTTTGTATACCCACCTTTTTTGCCGGAATCATTTCTTTTTCAACGCTATCTCCAATAAATAAAATATTTTCTGCTGGAATTCCAGTAACTTCAACTAATTTATAAAATCCATCTAGTGCTGGTTTGGGATTTTTAAATTCAGAACCACATAAAAAATGTGTAAACCATGAAAGTGGAATTCCAATATGCGGGAGTAATTTATCCATTTTCATATTAGAAAAGATTGATATCGGAACTTTTTTGCGGAGTGCATCTAAAACTTCTGGAATTATTTCGCTTTTTAATGCATACATTTTTTCAAAATTAGCGGATTGTATTTTTTCTTGCCAATAACTGGGTGGCAATCCTAAACCAGTTGTAAATACAGCAGAGTTACTTTTGTGTATCTTGTGAATTTTTTTGAATTCTTCAATTAATTCAGACGACACGGGTTTACCCACAACTTCACCATATGTAGCGTATAAAAATTTGTCGTGCTCTTCGTTTATGGAAGCAAGAGTGTCACTAAAATCGAACCAAATGTGCTTAATCTCAGGCATGATATAAATTATATCAGATTTATTCATTGATAGCGTTTTAAAAAAGAAATAGTATAATTTGGCATATGAAAAAAGATAAAATGATTTTTTGGTTTGCGACAGGTTTTATATTTTTATTTGAAGGTGTGATGCCGGCACTGACTTCACAGAGTGAGATGTCGATACAGGGGATTACTCATCTAGGCTACCCTTTGTATTTTGTTACCTTACTTACAGTCTTTAAAGTCTCTGGTGCTATAGCTTTAGTCTTGCCAATGGTCCCAGCTCGAGTGAAAGAGTGGGCTTATGCCGGTTTTGGTTTTGATTTCATTTCAGCCTTTGTCAGTCTTTGGGTCGTGGATGGTTTTAATGGCGCACTTGCTCTACCTGTAGTAGCTATGGCGATACTCGCAGTTTCGTATACGTATTATCATAAACTTAATTAGATTTATTTTTGCGGAGGTGGTGAGATTCGAACTCACGGTACCTTTCGGTACTCCTGTTTTCAAGACAGGTGCACTAAACCACTATGCGACACCTCCGTATTTTCTTTACAACTTTAAAAATACAATATCAGAAAAAG
>JAGNZX010000005.1 GCA_017984185.1 Minisyncoccota bacterium
CCTCGTTTTCCTAGGACTGAGCCCAGGATCACACGCTCAATTACTTTTAATTCAATTTTGTGGGACAAATAAAGTGTAACAAATATGGCAAAAAAATCAAATTTAGGCTACTATATTAATTATGAAAAATATCGTTACCATAGGGGGCGGAACAGGTAGTTTTACCGTTCTTTCTGGGTTAAAAGATGTCCCAGATATTTCTATTTCGGCGCTAGTGTCTATGGCTGATGATGGTGGCTCGACTGGTGTACTCCGAGATGAACTCGGTGTATTGCCACCCGGAGATGTCCGCCAATGCCTTGTAGCCCTATCTGAGCATAGTGATATTGTCCGAGAACTCATGAATTATCGGTTTAATGAAGGCAAACTAGCTGGGCACAATTTTGGAAATATATTTTTAGCTGCCTTGGAAAAAGTAACCGGCAATTTTGCTAAAGGAGTGGAAATTGCTTCAGAGATTTTAAAGGTAAAGGGTGTGGTGATACCAATTACCAAAGATAAAGCCCAATTGTCTATCGAGCTTTCAAATGGCGAGATTGTAGAGGGTGAAGATAATATTCAAAATACAAATTTGCAAAGTGTTGGTATTAAAAATATTTTCTACAAAAACAATGTTTCATTAAACGAAAATGCCAAAGAGGCATTACTAAAAGCAGACTATATTATCTTAGGTCCTGGAAATTATTATTGTTCAATTGTTCCCAACCTGATCGTTAGTGGTTTTAATGAAACTATTCAAAAAAGCAAAGCCAAGATACTTTTTCCAGTTAATCTCACAAACAAACTTGACCACACATCAGGCTGGAGAGTCGAGGATTATGTTAAGGATATTGAGAAATATATAAACAAACCTGTGGACTATATTTTAGTAAACAATGAAAAACCGAGTGCCGAACAAATAAAATTGTATGAATTAGAGGAAGGAAAAGGAGTTTTGGTAGAAAATGATTTAAAAGACGAAAGAGTGATTCATGCCAAACTTTTATCTACCACAATTTTTATACCAGCTTATGATGAACAAATGAAAGCTACTAGAGGATTTATTCGTCACGATTCTGAAAAATTGGCCAAGTGTATCGAACATATAATAAATAAGTAATCTATTACGTAATATGAAATTTATTTTTGATTTTGATGATGTATTATTTAACAATACTAAAGAATTTAAACCATACATGTATGGCATTCTTGAAAATGCTGGGATACCACGAGATGTTGCCGAACCATACTACCAACAAGTCCGGGTAAACCAATATTGGCTAAAAGACTTATTAAAATATTTTTCTCTAAATGAAAATCTATATGAAAAAATTTTAGATAAAAATGTAATTGAAAAATTCATCAATCATGAAGTATTGAGTCTAGTCAAAAATATTGGAAAAGAAAACTGTTTCATTTTGTCCCATGGTGGTGAAGAATTTCAACTGGATAAAATTACCAAAACCGATATAAAACACTTATTTTCAGATGTTTTTGTAATTTTCGACACCAAAACCACAACAATAGAAAAAATATGCACGACTCATCCAAATGAACAGGTTGTTTTTATTGATGACAAGACAAAGTATTTTGAAGGTCTGGATTTCGTAAAATACCCAAATCTAAAAACCATTCTCTTTGATGAAAATGGTTTAGAAAAATTAAAAATTGAAGTTGCTAAAATATAGTTACCAATACCTCTCGATGCAGTGATGCTCTTCTGGACCAGTGCCGACGTAGATTATTTTTGCATTTAAAGTTTTCTCTAAAAATTTTACATATTCAAAAGCTTCTTTTGGTAACTTTTCTCCATAATCAGAAAGATCACCCCTCCAACCAGAAAAAGTCTTGTATACGCATTTTACAGTTGTTCGAGAAAGATCAAAAGGTATTTCTGTAGTTTTTTTACCGTCCACGATGTAGTGCGTACATACTTTAATATTTTTCAATCCGTTTAAAACATCAAGTTTAGTTAAAACTAGCTCTTTAGCACTATTTATTTTTATAGCGTGAAGCATAAGCGGGATATCCAGCCAACCAGTCCTGCGCAAGCGCCCAGTCGTCGCCCCTATTTCATTACCCTGTCTTCTTAGTGCGATACCTTGCTCAAAATCATCCTTGCTATTTATGTCTGGATTCGGAAATTTTTCTTTTTCTTCGGCAAATTTTTTATCGCGACACCATACAGCTGATTTTATTCCGCCAAATTCTGTCGGAAAAGGTCCTTCACCGACCTTGGTAATATATGCTTTAAAAATACCAACCGAATCCCCAATATGTTTTGGTGGTATACCTAAACCAGTAGCTATGCCACCGGCAATGGTGTGCGATGAAGTCACGTATGGATAGTGACCAAAACGAACATCTAGCAGAGTACCTTGTGCACCTTCGGCAATCACAGTTTTGTTTTTTTGTAATGCCTTGGTAACTATCTCAGAAGAATCAATAAATTTTAACGATCGCAAAAGTTTTACCCCGCTCCAAAATTTCTTTTCTTTATCTTTTAGATCTTCATCTTTGACTTCATAATCAAAAACTTTCAGTAGGGTTTCTTGGTGCTCCTTTTTTAAGGCTTCATATTTTTGTGGAAAATCTTTATAGAAAATATCACCAGCTCTCAAGGCTCGACGTAAAACTAGGTCAGTATACGAAGGCGAAATCCCCCGACCGGTCGAACCAATTTTTCTTTTACCTTTACTATTTTCAGATACAGAATCGAGCAAAATATGTGTCGGTAGAGTCAGTATCGCATGCGGAGATACTGAGAGTCTGTCGAGAAAAGAAATATTTTTGGGCAAAGTTTGCATCTCTTCTTCGAGTGCACTAGGATTTACAACCATACCTGCTCCGAGGTGAATTTGGGCTTTCCCAAAAACCCCAGACGGTATCAGGTGAAAGACGTAACATTTTTGCTTACCATTTTCTTTATGCCAGATTGTATGCCCAGCATTATTCCCGCCTTGAAAACGAACAATAACATCTGAAGATTTTAACCCTGAAGCTATTTTAGCCACACCTTTTCCTTTACCTTCATCGCCCCATTGCATACCGATGATCGGGACAATTTTAGATTCAGAAATTTTTGTGTGTTTTTTAGCGTTCATTTTTATAATTTGGTGTTGGAGAAACCATAAAAATATCGTGGACGTGACTCTCATTTAAGCCGGCAGAAGAAATCGTGTGATAACTAGCATCTCGCAGATTCTTAATTTCTTTAGCACCCAAATAACCCATTCCAGCCCTTAAGCCTCCGATAAATTGATGGATGACTTCGGAAAGTGCACCTTTGTATGGTACATGACCAGAGACTCCTTCTGGAACGAGTTTGGTTAAATCAAATTGATCTTCTTGAAAATATCTATCTTTGGAACCTCTTTGCATTGCTCCGAGTGAACCCATACCTCGATATTTTTTAAATTTTTGGTTGTTCATGACAATAGTATCACCCGGTGATTCATCGGTGCCAGCAAAAATCCCACCAGACATAACCACATCCGCACCAAATACTAAGGCTTTAACGATATCGCCACTATATTTTATTCCGCCATCAGCAATTACTGGAATCTTGTATTTTTTACAAGTCTTTGAAACTGAAGCGATGGCCGAGAGTTGCGGTACTCCGGCACCAGTGACAATACGCGTCGTGCAAATCGAACCAGGTCCGATACCAACCTTTATAGCATTGGCTCCGGCTTTGATTAAAGCTTCAGCGGCACTACCTGTGGCCACATTGCCGGCAATAATATCGAGCTTTGGATATGCTTTACG
Source organism: Minisyncoccota bacterium (assembly GCA_017984185.1). GTDB lineage: Bacteria > Patescibacteriota > Minisyncoccia > Phycocordibacterales > UBA9973 > UBA9973. The sequence goes on from JAGNZX010000005.1 coordinate 3,748, forward strand.
TATTCTTTTCACTGCATCGATCACGCCTTGCGAATGACCATGCGCTGTATCCACACAAACTACATCTACCCCAGCAGAATTTAATTCTTTGACTTGGTTCAAGACATCTGCACCAGTGCCGACTGCAGCACCGACTCGTAGACGACCTTCTCGGTCACGAGTTGCATTTGGATATTCTTTGGATTTTGCTGTATCTTTGTAAGTAATTAGCCCGACGAGTTTATTGTTTTTATCAACCAAAGGAAGTTTTTCTATCGCATACTGACTAAATAAATTGTGAGCTTCTTCGATAGTAGTTTTTGGACTGCCAGTAATTAATTTTTTAGTCATCACATCTTTTACTAAAACCGATTCGTCTTTTTGAAAACGAAGATCGCGATTTGTGACGATGCCTACCAAAAAACCATCTTTGTCTAAGACTGGGAAACCACCAAAATTGTGTTGCTTTCGTATTTCAAAAACATCCCCGATCGTCGCTGTATCTAAAAGGGTGACTGGGTCCCCGATTCGTCCTGCTTCATATCTTTTTACACGACGAACTTCACCCACCTGATCTTGCACAGATAAATTTTTATGAATAATACCGATACCACCTTGTTCGGCCATAGCTATAGCCATATCGCTCTCGGTGACTGTATCCATCGCTGCTGACATGAGCGGAATACTTAAAGTAATATTTTTAGTAAGGTTGGTCTTAGTAATTACGTTTTTTGGCAAAACATTGCTATAAGCAGGCACCAATAGCACGTCGTCAAATGTGAGTCCTTGTTTAAGATTTTTGGGAATACCAGACATGCCTAAACTATACACGTAAACAATTTCTCCGTCAATTTACTATTTTCGAATTCCTTCTTTTAACAATAAGGCGCGTTTGGCTTTAACACCACCTCGGCCTGAGTAGCCACCGATCGAACCGTCACTCGGCAATACCCGATGACAGGGAATAATTATTGGTTTTGGATTGGCCCCGACAGCATTGCCTACAGCACGAATTGCCTTCGGTTTACCGATTTTTTGGGCGAGCTCTTTATATGTAATAGTCTTCCCTTTTGGAATTTTAGAAATCTCAAGCCATACTTTTTTCTGAAATTCTGTGCCGTCTAATTTTTGAATATTTATTTTAGTCACGTTTTATTGTAACAATTTTGTATATAAAAGAGAACCGCCCGGAGGCCGGGCGGCACTCTCGGGCGGGTGTATGTGCTTAACCCCTCCTGACTCGATTGAACGAGACACAGAGGAAGTTGATTGCCCTCTTTGGAGTCAAGATGCCCGTGATTGTGACAATCTTGGGATTCTTTGAATCTACCGTGAGTTTCACGCCTTCTCCGTGACACCCTCTCTCCCGAAGAATGGCATGCAGATCTTCGATGGTCTGCTTTTCTACCAATTCCACTATGATAGGATTCACTCTTTTTCCTCCGGGAAAATGGCCACTATGGCCAGAACAGTTTTTTTAAATTAACAGGTATAATTGATTTTGTCAAACAATCATTGATTTAAAGACTAATTTGTATTATTCTATTTAAGTGAATTGGGATATCGTCTAATGGTAGGACAGAGGCCTTTGAAGCCTTTAATCGTGGTTCGAATCCATGTATCCCAGCACTTCGGCAGGCTCAGTGTAAACTTGTTAAATCCATGAAAGAACATTTTACATACATACTTCTTTGTGATCAGAAAACTTTCTATATCGGTATTACCGATAACTTAGAAAGGCGAATTTTAGAACACAAGAACAAGGAGTCATTTTTTACAAAAAAGTTTTATGCTATCAAATTAGTTTATTGTGAAAAATATAAAGATAAGTTTGAAGCATCAAAACGAGAACGTCAGTTGAAGGGTTGGAGCAGGACAAAGAAGCAGATGTTGATTGATGGCAAACTCGGCATAAATACATGCACTGAGTGTGCAGAAGTGCTAGAATAATATTGGTGAGAGGTTTACCTTGAGCGTGTCCTGAGTTTACCGAAGGACTTGCCGAAAGGAATCCATGTATCCCAGCAGACACTTTTTGCTGTATAATCAAGTTATTAAGAAGTATTATTTTTTAAATAAATCACTATTCAGAAAATGGAAACTACACAAAAAATCAATGAACATCTAGGGGTAGTTTTTGAAGAAGTCTTGCCAGCAATCTCTAATGCTGGAATCAAATACTGGGTATATGGAGGTGTTGGAGTGGCTGGGATAAATGGAAAATATATAAGAGAGAATCAAGATATAGATATCTATGTTCAGGAAGAGGATTTTGGGAAACTTGAGCCAATACTTAAAGATCTTGTAGAAAAGCACGGGGCTTGGGATGCGGACAATTGGACACTAACTTACTCGATGCTAAAAAGACACAAACGTCCGAAATTTGCCCTGAATATAAAGAAAGTAGAGCGCTTCGAAGTTATTCCAATTTATAGAATTCCTGGAGGTGTAGAATTCAGGGTTACAGATCCGACGATTTTATCTGCAGATGCTTTTATTCAGGAAGAAAAATATTTGGATGGACAGCAATTCTTTTCGGCACCGGAAAGTGTGGTGAGAAAATTACTAAAAGATATGGTGGAAACACGTATTCAACACTATAACAAAACCGAGCATATTAATGAGGACTATAAATATATATTGGATATGCGTTCTTTGTTCCCTGAAGACGTTGTCCGTGATGTAATAGAAAGGTTTAATAAAAAGGCTGATGAAAACAAAAGTAAACAGAGTTAGTTTATGCCAATTGGAGCAGAAACGGGTTTATTTTTGATCTGAATTCAGCAAACTAGTTCCCACATCATACCAGATACCCAGCCTTGTTTGAAAATTATGATATATTAAATTATTCATGAAACTACTTAAACTCATAAACCCAAGAAATGTTTCCGAAGAAGTGGCGGCAACTTATAAATTGCGCACTGCTGCTCGCATAGTAGTGCAAGACGACGAAAATAATATTGCTTTACTTAAAGTTGGCCGAGATGGTTATTATAAACTCCCTGGTGGCGGAATTGATGAAGGTGAAGATATGATGGACGGACTTCAACGTGAATGTCACGAAGAAATTGGATGTGATGTAAAAGTACTTGGTGAAATTGGTTTGACTATCGAATACTGGAAAGAGGATAACGAGAAACAAACTTCATATTGTTATTTTGGAAAAGTTGTCGGTAAAAAAGGGATCCCTGGCTACACTGAGCAAGAAAAAGAAAGAAATTTTAGTGTTGTCTGGGTTTCTTATCTTGAAGCTATAAATCTTTTTAACCAGAGTTCGCCTAAGCAATTTGAAGGAGAATATATTAAACCTCGTGACCTTTCATTTTTAAAAAAGGCAAAAAAATATCTAAGCGTGTAAAAGTACCAACCTCTCGCCAGTAATTCAGCATATTGTTATAAACTTTATAAGTTAATTTTGACACAAATACATTTAAGTGATATGGTTTTTTTGGCTTCCGTTCTTGGCCAAAAATCAAGCAAACAACCTGTCCATCGAGGAGAAAAGCAATGAAAACTGCAGGTAATGTCCCTCCGGTACCGCCGGTTCATGGATATGTCGTAGAAGCACATGACGGGCGCTTCCTTAGTCGGGGGCGACGTTTCGTTCGGCACTGCGACAAGTGCGTGACAAAGGGCGTTGAGCGAGCGTGGGTTCATGCCCTCGACGATCTCCGATCTTTCTCGGAGGGGCCTCTGGAGAAGGAAATCTCCAACGTCCGACGGGCGATCTACGATCCGAAGAAGGACCGGACGGTGGTCACCGGCGACGCGATTTCGTTCGCTGAGGCTCTCGCCCGCCTGATCTCACTTGGCTTCGTTTAAACCATGGCCTTGCAATGTCGCCCCAGTGGCGGCAATGCAAGGCCTTTTCGTTTTATATACTCAAAAACAATTTTTACGGTATAATAGTCATCATGAAAACAATAAACCCGTGGATAAATTTTAATGGCAATGCTGAAGAGGCTTTTGGTTTTTATAAGTCTATTTTTGGTGGAGAGTTTGCAAAATTAATTCGTTTTAAAGACTTGGCAGGTGCCGAGTTCCCTGCCAATGAAGCAGATAAAATTATGATGATTTCTTTGTATATAGGCGGATCAAATATGCTTATCGGAAACGATGTGCCAGCATTTATGGGTAAGGTCAATGAGAATGAGAACAGAAGCAAGATTCATGTAAACGCAGACAATAAAGAAGAAGCTGAAAAAATATTTAATGGGCTTTCAGTTGATGGGCAAGTCGAGGGTCCAATGGGAGACAGTCCTTGGGGAACTTTTGCTGGCATGCTACGAGACAAATATGGAATCGAATGGATTGTAGAATTTAACTCAAATAAATAATATTTAAAGATTTTTTTCTTTATCTCTATTTAGGCGTGCCCAGATACCCCACGCCACTAAAACTACATAAGATACAATTGACCAATAAACAATATTATTAAAAGTAGTAATAGAAATATAATTATTTTTAAGAAACATTACTAACCAAAAAGATATTACACTGAAGATTACATCAAAATACATATTAAATTTTGTTTCAAAAATACCAAAAGCAGTTTCAAATACTTCCCAACCGATCATCAAAACTAGTGAGACAAAGAAGCCGTGCCATACATTTATAGCTAAATAAGAAACTAACCCAGCCATCAAGATGCCAGCTAAAAAATGGGTAACGTGCCAAAAATCAAAATTGTGTCCTTCCTCCCATATTCGCACTGTCCAGTGTCTTTTCATCGTTATTTAGTAGTATTTTCGCCAACTATACGTATCAAAGCAAGCTCTAGTGGCAATTGAGTGATAAATGAATTGTCTATGTTTTGATATTCTTCGAGCAATACCGAGAGAGCTTTTGATCGGAGGATGCCTTCGTGATCTTGTTTTACCAAATTTCTCAAAAACTCGACATCTTCCTTGCTCAAATCCCCGGCCATTTCCTCTTCCATATTTGGCGCATAACGCAAAACGACAGCCAGTCTAAATTTTTCAATAATAAGTTTAAAGAAAAGTTTCATATCTAGGCCTTCTTCGACGGCTTTACCGATTGCAATGATTCCCTTTCCAGTATCTTTGAGTGCCAAAGCAGAGATAAAATCATTTACCAAAATCATCTTTGGCGCACCAGTAATTTTTTCTACATCTTCGCGTGAGACTTTCTTTCCATCAGCAAAATTCAAAACTTTCTGAAGTTCACCTAAAGCATTTCGAAAAGACCCGTCACCAAGGATTGCCAAAAGCTCGGCACTACCAGCATCCAATTCGTAACCTTCTTTTTTAGCCACACTTACGAGCATTTTTCGCAAAACCAAATCAGATGGCTTTTTAAAGTTGAAAACTTGGCAACGCGAAATGATAGTCTCCGGGACTTTTTGTAGTTCGGTCGTAGCTAAAATAAAGATGACGTGAGCAGGTGGCTCCTCGAGAGTCTTGAGCAATGCACCCCAAGCGTCCTTGGAGAGCATGTGCACCTCGTCGATGAGGTAGACCTTGTATTTAGAATCAAAAGGAAGCACCCGCACGCCATCGCGAAGTTCTTTGATGTCGTCTATTCCTCGGTTTGAAGCAGCATCAATCTCGTACATATCGTTGGCAGACACGCCTATTTCATTGGCGAAAATTCGAGCCACCGAAGTCTTGCCGGTACCCCGAGAGCCGACAAAGAGATAGGCGTGGGAGACGGAATTGTTTTCAATGGAATTTTTTAGAACATCGACGACGTGTTCTTGCCCCAAGACTTCTTTGAAATTCTTTGGTCGGTATTTACGATAAAGTGCCAGGTCATGCATGCTGATATTCTACCCCAAAGCAAAGTTTTTTCAAAATAAAATTTCGACCAAAAATACGAAAGCCTCGACGCGCGGTCGAGGCTCGAGATTTTTAATGGGTTCCCTTCCCATGATGTGACGATTGACGTGAACTAGTACTTCGCGTTCAGCAGAGCCCAGTTCTGGCCGTCTTCGCTCTTCGGCCGGATGGCTTTAGATACTGGACAGAGCGGACACTCTTTAGGAGTCCAGATCGGCATGTGGTTGTCGATCAGGGCGACGACTTGACGCCAAGCGATCTCCCGAAGACCAGACCGGTTGACCAACACCAGCATGTAAGGCTCGACAATTCCACCAGCCTTCTTTACAGCTTCGGCAGTGAGGTCAACGCTCAGACCTGTGGTCAACACGTCTTCGCAAAGCAGGAACTTCCTGCCAGCGATCATGGCCCTCTCTTCTTCAGTGAAGATCATGGCCTTCTGACCATCCACCTCGCCCTTGGCGGGCGAAATGGAGATCGCAGGTTCCTTGGTAGGAAGCTCCAGACTCAAGAACTGAGCGAGCTTAGTCGCCCCAGTCTGTGGGCCAATAACTCCTGCGATGTCATAGGGCCTTCTCTCGCAGGCCTGGTCGAAGAACACACTGACCAGATCCTTGGCGGCCATATTCAGCAGGATGTCGTCCTGGACGACGATCTTGCTATTGAAAAAGCCACCAGAGTGCAGACCAGACGTCAGAAGCGCATGAGGGCGCTTCGGGTGTCCGTCGTGGATCCAGAGAGCTCCTAGGCGCTTGTACTCAGCGATCCAGAAGTTTTGAATGTCTCTTGCTGTCATTCTTTTTTCACCTCACTCTTTCATTTTATGGTACGGTTCAGGGAAACCTTACAATAAAAGAAGGGTTTTGTAAACTACATTTTGGACACTAAAATACGAAAACCCCGACGTGCGGTCGGGGCTCGAGATTTTTAAGATTCTCAACTTTGCTCGATTAGAGAAAGCTACGTATGTAGATTACCAAAGCTATCCCATAGAGCATGATAACGAGTTCTGGGTGGTTCTCCCGGAGACGGTTAACGTCGCTTACGTCCATCTCCACTAGGATTCCCTCATCAACTCGTTCTAGTACTTTAGCCCCATGCTCTTCAGCAACCTGGGTCATGGCCTCTAACGACAACGGCTGAGAGACTGGTTGTCTTTGGATTATGATGTATCTCTCTGGCACTGTAATACTCACCTCCCTTCTATGTTGGTTTTAATGTTCTACGGCTCAGGGAAACCTTACAATAAAAGAGGAGTTTTGTAAACTATACTTGATCCAAAAAATCATTAACCATTTTTTCGATTTCGGTTGAGTTTTCGGCTTCCATGAGCTTGGTGCGGAGTTCTTTGGCTCCGTCGAAATTGTTTACATAAGCCTTGTAGTGTTTTTTCATGATGGCAAAATTTTTATACTGCCCGAGTTCTTTCTCGAAAAGTTTGGTGTGTTCGATCATGACTCGCAACTTTTCAGTTAAAGTCGGCAGATAATTCTTCTCGGGGAAGGTTCCACCCGAAGAGTGGAGTAATCCGGAAGAATTATCTGCCGACTTAAACAACCATGGATTTCCAAAGATTCCCCTGCCTATCATCACTCCGTCGCAACCAGTCTCTTTTACTTTTTGTCGAGCTTCATCGAGATCTTTCACGTCGCCATTACCAAAAATTAAAGTGTTTGGCGCCACTTCGTCTCGCAAGGCCACGATATCTTTCATCAGATCCCAATGAGCTGGAACTTCCGACATTTCTTTACGAGTCCGGAGGTGGACCGTTAGTAGGGCGATGTCTTGCTCGAGCAAGCCCCGAATCCAAGTATCGATTTCGTTTTTGTTGTAACCAATTCTAGTCTTCACTGAGACGGGAATTTTTCGCTCACCGGCCGTCGCACCTTCTTTGGCAGATTGAATGACCGCAAAAGCTACTTCAGGATTTTTAATCATCCCCGAACCGGCGCATTGTTTTTCGATTGATTTGTCGGGACAACCCATGTTTATGTCGACACCATCAAAACCGAGCTCGACGCAAAGCTTGGCTGCTTCGCGAATATTATCTGGCTTGCCACCAAAAATCTGGGCCACGATTGGGTGTTCTCCTTCAGTATATTTCAAATCAATCATCAGTTTTTCTCGAGCTTGAGGATGAGCTAAGCCATCGGCTGCCACAAACTCTGTCCAGAAAACATCTGGTTTACCCCGCCCATCTGGGCGGGGCGAGCCGCACTTAACTATGATCTGACGAAAAGCATAGTCGGTGACATCAGCCATTGGCGCTAAAACCATAATGGGTTTTTTAAGTTCTGTCCAAATGTTTTTCATAATATCCTAAGGCTTAAATTTATATACTACCTTATTTCCAAAACTTAAGTTGATATACAGCAATGAGTAATATTTTTTGACAAAATCAGTATGAAATGGTTCGACATCCAGAGCAGATTGTAGATTTTCAGAAAGTTTTTGAAAATCTGAATTTTCTTTAAAAATTATTTCGGGACCAAAAGATGTAGTATTGCTTGATAAGTATATTTTTGCATAACCATCACCTATTCTGTAAAATCCTACGGGTTTTATACCGATATTTTCTAAACTGTTTTTAAATAAGATAAAATCTTTAAAATAATCAGGGATGATAGCAGAGCCAATCGGGTTTTCGTTACCGGTAGTTTTACCAAAAAATTTAAAGTAAACACTACCTGCAAATTGGGGAGCTTCATCAAAAATAAAACCAGTATCATCTAGAAAATAGCAAGATGAAATACCGTCAGCATTGTCTGGTAAAACTTCACCGCACCAAGTATATTTCGGGATTCTTTCTGTCACTGAAATTTCCAGAACTCTATTTTGGTCAGTTTTAATATTTACATCTTTTAATCTCTGGAATTTAGTAGCAAGAGCCTCGATAATTTTGTTTTTGGAATAAAGAAAAATATTTGTTTTTGGAAAAAACCAAAAATAATTTCCTGAGAGAGTGTCATTTACTACATTCTTTATATTCTCGGTTTCAGTGACTTGGTTACCAGAGATTTTAATCTCAGCAATATTTAGCCGGCTCAACCTGGAAAGATAAGTGAGGCTTGCGATCAATACCAATACCAGGAAAACAAAAATAGAAAACTTTCTTAAAAAGATTTTACGTCGACGCTTTTTTATCTCGAGAAGTCGCGGAGAATTTAAGATGTCTCTTTTTTGCATTCGAGTTACTTTATAACTTTAAACATTCTACTTTATAAACTCTCTGTTTCCCATATATTTACGCAACACTTCAGGAATTTTGATCGAACCGTCAGCTTGCTGATAGTTTTCAACTATTTGGCAAATTACTCGGGGCATAGCTAGTGCAGTATTGTTTAAAGAGTGCACAAAAAGCATTTTTCCATTTTCATCCTTATAACGAATACCAAGTCGGCGAGATTGAAAATCGTGGAAATATGAAGCAGAATGAGTTTCCCTGTATCTACCGTCACTCGGCATCCAGGCTTCGATATCGTATTTTTTCACCTGTCCTAAACCTAAATCCCCGCCACAGTTTATAACTACATGGTAAGCAAGACCAAGCTCTTGCAAAAGACCCTCAGCATTTTTCGTAATTTCTTCGTGTAAACGAACAGATTCTTCGTGGTTGGCTTCACACAAAATAACTTGTTCGTATTTCACAAATTCATGAATTCTAAATATTCCTTTTGTGTCCTTGCCGTGACTTCCTGCTTCGCGACGGAAACAAGGTGAGTAGGAAAAGAATTTTATCGGTAATTTTTTCTTGTCCAAAATTTCACCCATATAATATCCCATGGTCGAAACCTCGGCAGTACCAGCTAAATAATCTCCATCTTGGGTTTTATATAAATCTTCTTCACTTTGTGGTAGGTATCCAGTACCAACAAATGGCTCTCGGCGCAAAAGCGACGGCACGATGATCGGAGTAAAACCTTCTTTGTCCATAAAACGCTCTTCAACAAAACGCATCAAAGCCCACTCGAGACGAGCCCCATCATTTTTCATAAAATACCCACGAAAACCGGCGACTTTGCTACCTCGTTCAAAATCTGCCATATCGAGTGCGGTCATAAGTTCGACGTGATTTTTAGGAGTAAAAGAAAATTGTGGTTTTTCTCCCCAGGCTCGAACTTCGACATTTTCTTCATCACTAGCACCTTCGGGTACAGTCATGTCCGGCACATTTGGCACTTGGACCATAAGTTTTTGCCACTCCTCCATGATGGTCTTAAGTTTTTCTTCTTTACCTTTTATTTCTTCTTTGACCACCCGCATTTCTTCGATGAGTTGAATTTTCAGGGCTTGATCTTGGTCGCGAGAAATATCGTTGGAAACTTTATTTACCTCACTTCGAAGTTCTTCTACTTCTTTAAGTATTTTTAAACGTTCATCATCAATACTAATAAGCTTTTCAATATCAATATCGAGGTGCTTTTTCTTGGCCCCTGCTTGGACGATGTCTTTATTTTCCCGGATAAACTTTATATCTAACATAAAAATTAGGTTCTAGCTTTTAGCTGCTAGGTTCTAGTATTATACATAATAATTGCTATAATTACAAAATATGAAATTCGATCTAAAAATTTTAGAAAAGAATGACATTCCTAAATCTCTGCGTGAAATTCCGCAACCTCCAAAGAAATTGTTTATTGCCGGCTCTCTGCCTGACAGAGATACAGTATATCTCGCCGTGGTTGGTTCCAGAAAATGCACGACTTATGGTCGTGATACTGTCCGAAAATTGATTTTGGGTCTACGTGGTTACCCTATTGCCATAGTCTCGGGCCTCGCTGTCGGTATCGATGCTCTGTCCCACGAGGCTGCACTCGATGCCGGTCTCACCGCTGTAGCATTTCCAGGATCAGGAATATCGGAGAGAGTTTTCTTTCCACCGACGAGCTTGAAACTCGCGGAAAAAATTATTGACTCAGGTGGTTGTATAATTTCCGAATTTCCACCAGACATGAAAGCCACAAATTATATGTTCCCGATGCGAAATCGTTTGGTAGCTGGATTATCCCGTGCAGCATTAATAATCGAAGCCGAAGAAAAGTCCGGGACGCTGATAACTGCCCGGATGGCTCTCGATTACAATAAAGATGTATTGGCGGTGCCTGGAAATATTTCTTCATTAAATTCAGTCGGCACAAATCGCCTCATCCGAAACGGCGCTACACCCATCACTTGCTCGGACGATATTTTAGAAGCTTTGGGTTTTAAAATCGACAATATTACCAAGCAGGCCAGTTTGTTTGACGACGCCTCAAATGAAGAGAAAAATGTACTCGAACTTTTACGAGAACCCCGCGAACGTGATGACTTGATAAGACTAATGAAAACAAAAACAGCCGAAGCCAATACCCTGCTTTCAGTAATGGAAATAAAAGGCTTGATAAAAGAAGAGTTAGGTGAAATCCGAAAAGCTGTATAAAAAAAGAACGGCCGGCTGCTTTCGCAACCGACCGGGGGACCGAAGCCCCAACTTACGATATGTGCTCGCAGCAATTTGCCCGAGCACCGAACTCTTGTCGAGACAGTTTGGGACTTGTCTTCTAGCCTCCGCACAAACTTAGCGGTCAGCGAGTTCCTACAACGGACTTCCCCCTCATGTGGTACTAGGGTGGTCGTCCTACCAGCGTCCACTGGACGCTAGAGCTGTCACACCAGCTCAGGCTTCTCTTAAGCACCAAACTTGCCTAAGATGGGAGGGACGAGTCCGGAACTCGTTTCCCCTCTACGCCGCCTACAGTCCACTATATCACAAAACCAACCCAATGTCAAGCGATTTTGAGGTATTATTTGGTGGGTAAAAATAGCCTTATTTTATAAGGTGTTTTTAGGGTAAAATTTGCAATATCTTGCAATTATATGTAATACTAGGAATCAGCTCACAGCTATTAGCTTTTTGCTTCTAAAACACAAACACATGAAATTACTTATCGTCGAATCACCTTCCAAGGCCAAAACAATCGAGAAATATCTCGAAGGAGCTTTTACTGTGCGAGCATCAGTGGGACATGTGCGTGATTTACCAAAGTCAAACAAAGCTGCGATAGACATCGAGGGTGGATTTATTCCCAACTACGAAATTTCTAAAGGTAAAGAAAAAGTTGTGCACGAACTCCAAGGCCTCGCTGAAAAAGCTACCGAGATAATGCTGGCGACTGACCCCGACCGTGAAGGTGAAGCTATCGCTTGGCATATAGAAACTCTTTTAAAACAAGATAAGAAAGTAAAAGCACCAATCGAGAGAGTAACCTTTCACGAGATCACCAAAGAAGCAGTCGAGGAAGCTTTGAAATCCCCTCGCAAAATAGATACTGCATTACGCAAAGCCCAAGAAGCTCGGCGTGTCCTCGACAGACTTGTCGGCTACGACTTGTCTGGATTAATTTGGAAAAAAGTTCGCTACGGACTGTCGGCTGGACGCGTCCAATCTCCAGCACTTCGCATAATCATGGAACGTGAGCGAGAAATTCGTGCCTTTGTCCCAGAAAAATTTTGGCGACTAACTGGACTTTTTGAAACTCTAAAAAAAGACAAATTAACTTTGGAATGTGCCGAAGAACCTCGCGACGAAAAACTTGTAAATAAAATTCTTGAAGTTGGCAAGAAAAATGATTGGCTAGTTGCTGACGTAAAAGAATCTGAGCAAAAAAGATCTCCACGTGCACCATTCACAACTTCAACCTTGCAACAAACAGCGAGTTCACGCCTCGGCTACTCACCTTCTCGCACGATGCAGATTGCCCAAAAACTTTACGAGCAAGGACATATCACTTATATGCGTACCGATAGTACAAATCTATCCGCTCAAGCTCAGGCTCAAATTTTGGCTTATGTCACCAAAGAATATGGTAAAGATTATGCTGAAGCTCATACTTATAAAACTAAATCAAAAAATGCCCAAGAAGCGCACGAAGCTATCCGACCAACCCATGTAGAAAAAATTAATGCTGGTAACGAAGAGCAAGCCAATTTATATAAACTTATCTGGGAGCGTGCTGTATCTTCACAAATGACAGATGCCAAACTCTTGAAGACTAAAATTACTGCAGAAATTGAAGGTCATAGTGAGCTACCAAAATTTGGAGCAGTTGGTTCCAGGCTTTTATTCCCTGGCTGGCTAGCCGTCGAGACTGGAGCCCGCGGTGAAGACGTCGAGCTACCAATCTGTAAGGCTGGAGAAAAATTAAAACTGCTTGATTTAATAAGTGAAGAAAAATTTACTGAACCACCAGGTCGGTATAGTGAAGCCGGACTCGTGAAAGAACTCGAATCACGAGGAATCGGTCGTCCGTCGACTTATGCATCTATTATGCGCACTATCGAAGACCGAGGCTATGTCAAAAAGGAAGGCAAGACCTTGTTCCCGACGGATACTGGCGAAGTCGTCTCGGATTTTTTGGAAAAACATTTTGCCAATTATATTTCAGATACATTTACTGCTGAAATGGAAGACGAACTCGATGAAATTTCTCGTGGCGAACGCGAATATGAAAAAACACTAAAAGATTTTTACGGCCCATTCTTGAAAGAAGTAAAAGCTAAAGACAAACTCGAAAAGGCAACTAACTTGGGCGAAGCACCAGAAGGTACTAAATGTCCCAAATGTGGTAGTTCGATGATTGTAAAGTTGTCTCGAGGTGGAAAATTTTATTCTTGTTCAAAATATCCAGATTGTGATGGCGCACTGATACTCGATGGCACCGAACTCAAGGGTCCAGAAGAAACTGGCGAGATGTGTCCTGACTGCGGAGAAAAAAAGGGTAAATCTGGTG
>JAGNZX010000048.1 GCA_017984185.1 Minisyncoccota bacterium
TTTTTAATCTTAAAAGTTTCTGGTATTCCAATGCTTGAAAAAAAGATGGCGGAAAATCCGGAGTTTATAGAATATAAAAAAAGAGTAAGCGTATTTTTTCCATTACCGAGGAAGTAATTTACTATGCAAAATCTTGATCCAGGATTTAAACCAGATTTGACTCCAAAAGAAATGCTTAAACTTGGTGTTTTTGGAGGAGTGTATTTTGCAGATAAGCCTAAAGAATATCCAAAAAGTTGGTTTGTGGGTGTAAAATTATCGCCAGACGGAAAGAGGCATAAGGAATTAAATTATTTCAAAGTAAACGCGAGTCAGCCACTTTCGGTTTGGCAAGCGAAAGGATGGATAAATCCACAAGATCCACGGGGCTGGTTCGAGTGGTATTGTAGATATTACCTAGGACGAAGAACTGGTGACGATAACAGGCAAATAAAAAGGTGGTATGCAATGCGCAGACACATAACACAGATTAAAAATAACTGCCGTGTCGGAGATATTTCTTGTCGACCAAGACAAAGACAGGCATTATTGCACTGGGCTTATGATTCGAGAAAGATGTAATTGAATAAGTTTTAGGCTGTGGTATTATACATATATGAAAAAAATACTTAAAAAAGGAATAGGTCTTTTGTTATTATTGTTAATGCCTGTTACGGCTTTAGCTTTTGATTTTCGAGGTGGTGAGCAATTGTCAGTAGCAAAAAATGAAACAATTAAAAATGACGTCTATATGGCTGGGGGAAGTGTCAACAGCCTCGGTAGTGTGATAGGGGATCTTTTTGCAGGAGGAGGTCAAATACTAATCAATGGAGATGTTGAAAATGATCTCTTTGCAGGAGGAGGCAACGTAAGCGTTCTCTCAAATGTTGGTGATGATGTGCGTGTCGGTGGGGGGACTATTTTAGTTCAAGGAAAAATCGGCGGAGATGCGATCATTGGTGGCGGGCAAGTAAGCCTCGGTGGTCCTGGTGTAGCCGGAGACGTATTGATTGGTGGTGGAACGGTTCGTGTCGATGCACCGATCTCGGGGAATTTAAATATTGGTGGAGATAATGTTTACATCAATGCCCCTATCGGAGGAAATGTGAAAATCGATGCAGGAAAAATAACTCTCGGACCCTCAGCTGTTATTTCGGGAAATTTGGATTATAAATCTAAACAAGAATTGAACAAAGAAGCTGGCTCGGTCGTGAAAGGCAAATTAATGTTTTCACCACGACAAGAAAAGCATATTTCTCCGATGGCTGTCGGGGTAGTGTTTTCAGGTATGTTGTTGTTGAAATTTTTAACTTTGCTATTCTGCGCACTTGTTGTTGGCCTATCTCTTCGTCGTTTTAGTAAAGAAATTGTAGTTTTGGCTACCGAGAAGCCGTTTTTAGAGATAGGTAGAGGAGTAGTGGTTTTGGCAACATTACCAATAGTTTCTATACTATTATTAGTAACTTTGGTTGGGATGCCGTTTGGAGTAGTGGGTCTTTTGGGTTTTGTTGCCTTGATGTTTTTTGCCTGGATACTTAGCCCAATTATACTTGGAAGTTATGTTTATCGATATTTCTCCAAAGGTGAACTCCAGGTATCTTGGAAGACAATTTTGGTTGGGGTGATTATTTTTAGCATCTTAAAATTTATCCCAGTAATCGGCTGGCTGATTAATGCTTTTGTTGTGTTGCTAGCCCTGGGTTCCATAATTGCTATAAAGTTGAAAATATTAAAAGAATGGAGATAGAGACAAGATAAAGTATGCTATAATGTAAGTTATATGGATACTTTATTACATGCAGATATATTTTTCTTAATCACTTCAATCGCAGTGGTATTTATCTCTGTGTTTATGGTTGTGGCTTTGTATTATTTCATTCTTCCTCTAAGAAGGCTTAACAAGCTAATAGAGAAGCTTGAGGTTAATATTCAAAATGCTGGTGAAGAAGTCGAAGAGATGGTCGGGCAGGTTCGAGAAAGTTTTATTTTTAATCTTCTTTTCCCTAGAAAAAAGAAAAGAACAAAATAGTCATTAATAAACAATAAATAATCACGAAAAATAATATTATGAAAAAAACAACAAACAATGTGGGAAAG
This sequence comes from Minisyncoccota bacterium, assembly GCA_017984185.1. Lineage (GTDB taxonomy): Bacteria > Patescibacteriota > Minisyncoccia > Phycocordibacterales > UBA9973 > UBA9973. Next base: position 2,077 of record JAGNZX010000048.1, read on the forward strand.
GCGGTAGTAATAGGGGCAGGAGTAGCGGCACTGACAGCAGCAGGATATTTTTTCTTTGGACCAGGTGGCAAGAAGCATCAGAAGAAATTAAAAGGTTGGATGATTAAGATGCAGGGGGAAGTGGTGGAAAAGATGGAATCAGCCAAAGAAATTAGCGAACCAGTATTTCACGAGATCGTGGACTCGGTATCCAAAGGGTATGTGAGTGGTGGTAAGGCGACCCAAGCAGAAGTCATAAAGCTTGCTCGCGAACTCAAGAGTCACTGGAAATCTATTTCACAAAAGGCCACATCAAAAATCAAGAAAATAATCAAGAAGTAATAGTTAGAATATAATTTTTTATTATATCCGCATTTACATGGGGATATCTTTTTTCGTAGGTATTGGGGTTGTGGTATAATTTATAGAGTATTCATTCTAGAAGCTCGCGAAGCTCATGAGTTCATTTTGTGAGCAAACTACTTTATTTTTTATTATTTATTTCAAGTCTTGTCAGGCTTGGATAATTTATCTTATTAAAAATTATGCAAACAGCACCAATTCCCGCCAATGAGAAAGAGCGCCTAGAGGCGGTCCACCAGTTGGCTATATTAGACACTAAGCCAGAGGAGCGTTTTGATTTACTGACTAGAGAAGCGGTAAATAAATTAAAAGTTCCGATATCAACTGTTTCAATTTTAGATGAAAAGAGAGAATGGTTTAAATCTTGCGTTGGGTTAGATAAAAAAGAAGGCGAGCGAGCTGTTTCTTTTTGTGGTCATGCATTACTGGCTACAAATATTTTTATTATCGAAGACACACTCAAGGATCCACGTTTTGCCGACAATCCGATGGTGGTCGGTTCTCCATTTATCCGATTTTATGCTGGTATGGCCTTGTTTGATCACAAGACCAGGCATCCAATCGGTGTATTTTGTGTAAAAGATACCAAGCCAAGAAAATTGAACGCTGAAGAAATTAGTATTTTGATTGATATTGCTGAGCGCGCTGAAAAAGAATTAAAGAAATAAAATTTTTACATATCCTAGTAAAACTGGGGCTGACTTTAGCAAAAAAGATTATCACCAATCATGGTGGTTCTGTCGTTGTGGATAGTAAGGTTGGTGGGGGCTATTGTGAACACATCCTTCCTATAAATAATTAAATATCATTTCATGAAGCTTTCACAATGATGTATTATAATATATGAGTATGAATATAATTAAAAAACATGTAATGTCTTTGCTCATAGTCGCTTCCTTTGTTTCTTATGCATTATACAGAAACGATATCAGCGCTGGGGTTCCTGTAACCCAAGAGAGTTTGGGCAATTTGGTCACGGGTATACTAGGTAGCAACAACCAAATCTCGAAGGTCGCCACCAAGGCCCCTGTGGTTTTGCCAAAAGCTACTAAATCAAATAAACCCATAAACAATAATCCTGTTGGGCCTGCAAACAATATACCGGCGCCTGCTCCTGTGGTCGTGCCAAAAGTTGTTGGAAAGTATAAAGATGGAACATATACCGGAGATGTGGTTGACGCTTATTATGGCGACATGCAAGTGGAAGTCGTGGTTTCTGGTGGAAAAATTACTGACGTGAATATTTTAAAATCTCCAGATGGACGGTCGACTTCTGTTCGCATCAACGACAAGGCTTTAAGGATATTAAAACAAGAAACTATCGTCGCCCAGAGTGCCAAGGTTGATTCTGTGTCTGGAGCTTCGTATTCTAGCCCAGCTTATATAGAATCTCTCACTTCTGCTTTGGCTCAAGCTAAGATATAAACCACATGAGACAGGTGCAAAAAATAATGGGCATGGATGTGCTGATTGAGATAGTGGATGCGGATGTCCCTCCAGATGTGTTTGATCAATTTTTTGATTATCTCCGATTTGTGGATGCCAAGTTTAGCACCTATAAAGAAGATAGTGAAATCAGTAAAATTAATCGCGGGGAAATTTCGGAAGATACGTGGAGTGGAGAGATGCAAGAAGTTTTTGCTTTGTCGGCCCAGACTAGAGTTGAGACAAATAATTTTTTCAACATCAAAACTCCCGATGGAAAGTATGATCCGTCTGGTTTGGTCAAAGGTTGGTCTATACACAAAGCGTCCGATATTCTTCGTCGTTGTGGGGTAAAAAATTTTATGGTCGATATTGGTAGTGATGTCGAGGTAGCTGGTCGAAATAAGGATGGAGAGCCTTGGGCGATTGGAATTCGGAATCCGTTTCAAGTAGATCAGGTCGTTAAAATTCTAAAGTTGTCGGACGTCGGTATCGCCACTTCAGGAAAATATGCCAAGGGCGAGCATATTTACAACCCAAATAATTTTTCTGATAGTCTGACTGAAATAGCTAGTGTGACAGTAGTGGCAAAAGATGTGTATGAGGCAGATCGTTTTGCAACGGCAGTATTTGCTATGGGCCGAGAGGGAATTAATTTTTTAGAAGACCGTGATGGTCTGGAAGGGTATATAATAGATAAAGATGGTGTGGCTACAATGACAAGTGGGTTTGAGCAATATATAAAATAGTATGATAAAAATAATTGATAATTTTTTAAATAAAATAACCATGTACAAGATAGTC
>JAGNZX010000049.1 GCA_017984185.1 Minisyncoccota bacterium
CCTTCTTTGATCGATACGAGTGAGCCATGTTTGTTGTATTTAATGACCACACCAGAAATGATATCTCCTTTCTTTAGTTTGCCTTCAAATTCTTTCCAAGGGTTTTCCTTTAAAGCCTTGATCGATAGAGAAATCTTTCCATCACGGATTTCGATAACTTTAGCTTTTATCTTGTCTCCCACCTTAAACATTGTGCGAGGATCTTCGACTAGGCCCCAGTCGAGTTCAGATATGTGAACCAACCCTTCTAGACCATCTTCGAGTTTCAAAAATACTCCAAAGTCTACCAATCCAGCTACTGTGCAGTTTAGTTCGTCACCGACAGCATATTTACTCAAGATTTCCTTTTTCTCTTCTGGATTATTGTCTTTTTCAGAGAAAATGAGTTTTCCTTCTTTTGGTAAAGTAGAAATTATCATCACTGAGATTTTTTGTCCGACGAGTTTCTTTAATTCTTTCAAGATTTTATCCTTATCAGAATCTAGCACGCGTGGATAATGTTCAGCCTTGAGTTGAGAAGCTGGTAAAAATCCTTGGATACCTTGCCATTCTAAAATAAGTCCACCTTTGTTTGCGTCCTTGATTTCTAGACTCATGACTGTTTTTGCCTTGATAGCTTTTTCAGCCTCACTCCAAGTCAGAGCTTGTTTAGCCTCTTTGAGCGAAAGTTCTACATAACCATCCTCGTTTTCAACTTCGACAACCTTAGCCTTGATAACATCCCCGAGAGAAAGTTGCTTGATTATATCTTTGGCGTTGATAAATTCTCGTCCGTAGATGATTCCTGTGCCGAAAGGGGAAAGGTCGACATAGACTGAAGACTTTTCCACCAATATGACTGGTCCTTCGACAAGAGCATCGACACTTGGTCGCACTCCACTTCGGTCCAAAATAGACTTTAATACTAAATTCTCTACTACCTCAATTACTTCTTCTTTTTGCATAAATTAAATTAAAAATCCGCCTTAATAAAGCGGATATAAGGCTTAGGTTCTATAGCAACTTGTTACAGGGTTACCCTAAATCCAGGCTTTTAATATATTAGTTTGATATTACTATAAATTCACAAAAATGCAACCCCGCACCAAAGCAAAGCTTGGTACGGGGCAAGGTGTCAAGTTTTTTTTAGTTTGTAATTGTGATACAATATTGTCGCAATGATAATCACATATTTTGGTAAACAATTTTTCAAGATTCAGAAAGGCGAGATGGTGCTAGCTTTTAACCCTGTCAGCAAGAGCTCGAAAACTGGTATCACTGGTAAATTTGGAGCAGACATAGCTTTGATTACGACGAACCACGCCGATTACAATGGTATTGAACAACTTTCTCATGGCGAGCGTGCACCTTTTGCTGTGACTGGCCCAGGAGACTATGAAGTCAAAGAAATTTTTATTAAAGGAGTGATGTCAAATTCTCTTCTTGCTGATAAAAAATACATTAATACTATTTATTTACTTTCAGTAGACAATATTAGTATTGCGTTTTTGGGTGCTCTGTCGGACGGTGAACTTTCCAAAGATTCTCGTGAAGCTATCGGTTCTCCAGATATTCTTTTCGTGCCGATTGGTGGAAGTGGCTTACTCGATGCCAAAACTGCTGCCAAGCTCGCGGCCTCACTCGAGCCAAAACTTATTATCCCAATGGATTATGATTCAGCATCACTCAAGGCTTTTCTCAAAGAAAGTGGCGAAGAGAAAGCCGAAGTTGTCGATAAATTAACCTTGAAAGCCAAAGATTTAGAAAACAAAGAAGGAGAAGTGGTTGTATTACAAGCGAATTAAAATTTTATAAAAAAAGTAATATGAAAAAAATAATTCACAAATTAAGAAAACAACCCGACCAAGTAAAGAGGCATATTTTACATTTTAGCACCATGGTTGCTGGTATGGCATTATTTTCTATTTGGCTTTTTACTTTGGGTGGAAATTTGAACGATACAACTACCAAAATTAATATGAAAGAAAATCTGGCACCGTTGTCTGTATTAAAAAGTAATTTAGAAATTCCAAAATGGTAAAAAAAGGAGGGGGTGAAAAAGATGAAGTGGTAGTAAAAGTCAGAGATGAAATTCTGCCGGTTGACGTCGTGACAGAAATGAAAGAGTCTTATCTCGCGTATGCGATGTCGGTCATCACTTCGCGGGCACTGCCTGATGTGCGAGATGGGCTCAAGCCTGTGCATCGACGTATTTTGTATGCCATGAATGAAATGGGATTGACTGCTTCTTCTCGGTTTCGAAAGTCTGCTGCAGTAGTCGGAGATGTGCTCGGAAAATATCATCCGCACGGAGACGTGGCTGTGTATGATTCGATGGTGGGTATGGCCCAAGAATTTTCTTATCGTTATCCGTTTATTTTAGGGCAAGGTAACTTTGGTTCTATCGATGGCGACAACGCTGCTGCTATGCGTTATACCGAGGCCAAGATGTCTAAAATTTCTGGCGAACTTATGCGTGATCTTGAAAAGGAGACTGTGGATTTTCGTCCAAACTACGACCAGACTCGCAAAGAACCAATAGTTTTCCCTTCATCAGTCCCAGCTTTGCTTTTAAACGGAACTCTCGGTATCGCTGTCGGTATGGCTACAAATATTCCTTCGCACAATTTGGGTGAAGTGCTGGATGCGACCATGCACCTGATCGACAACGAAGATGCCACGACCGAAGACTTGATGCAATTTGTGAAAGGACCGGACTTTCCAACTGGTGGTATCGCTTATGGTTATAAAGACATGCTTCATGCGTATTCTGGAGGCCGAGGCGGAGTAGTTTGTCGTGGTGAAGCTGAAATTACTGAAGACAAAAATGGTAATCCACAAATTCTCATCACTTCGATTCCTTTTCGAGTCAACAAGTCCAACTTGATCATGGCTATCGCCGAACTCGTGCAAGAAAAAAAGTTGGAAGGTATCAAAGGACTTCGCGATGAATCCACCAAAGATATCCGTATTGTTATCGATCTAAAATCTAGTGCTCATCCAGAAAAAGTTTTAAATTTTATTTACAAAAATACTCAACTTGAATCCAATTTCAATTTCAATATCGTGGCCTTGGTGGATGGGGTACCGCAGACACTCTCGCTCAAATCTATTTTGGTAGAATTTATCGGTCACCGAAAAGAAGTGGTCAAGCGTAGAAGTATTTATGACTTGCGTCGAGCCGAAGAACGTGAGCATATTTTGCTTGGTTTGAAAAAAGCTCTCGACAAAATCGACCGAGTCATCACCATCATCCGTGGTTCCAAAAATTCAGAGTTGGCTAAAGTTAATTTGATCAAAGAATTTAAGTTTTCAGATTTACAAGCTACAGCAATTTTGGAGATGAAGTTGTCCAAGCTCGCTGGTCTCGAGAGACAAGCTGTCGAAGACGAACTCAAAGAAAAACAAAAGTTTATCGCTGAGATGAAAGATCTCATTTCGAGCCCAAAGAAAATCTTGAAGATAATTGCGAACGAGCTCAAAGAAATCCGCGACAAATATGCCGATGAGCGACGCACAAAAATCGTCAAAGGCGGAGTCAAAGAAATTTCCGATGAAGATTTGGTCCCAGAAAAGGAGACTATGCTCGTGCTCACTGCAGGAGGCTATGTCAAATGCACCGATCCGTCCGAATATCATGCTCAAAAACGCGGTGGCGTCGGGGTGATTGATTTGGAAACCAAAGAAGAAGACTTTGTGACTATGCTCGTCTCTGGTTCGACTCACGACGACTTGCTCTTCTTTACTAATTTGGGAAGAGTTTATCAAATGAAAATGTATGATATCCCCGAAGGTAAAAGAGCTACCAAAGGAAAATCAATCATGAATTTCTTGGCGCTTGGGGCGGAAGAAAAAGTAACTTCGATTTTGCCAATTAAAAAAGAAAACAAATCAATTCCTGCATCAGTTATGCTGGTTACCAAGCACGGTGTGGCTAAAAAGATGGCTAGTGGTAGTTTTAAAGATGTGCGTCGTAGTGGAATCATTGCTATTCGTCTTGATAAAGACGATCAGCTCATTTCGGTGATGTTGACTGAGAAAGGTGACGAAGTCATCGTAGCTACAGCCGAAGGTCAATCTATTCGTTTCAAAGAAAGTGATGTGCGAGAGATGGGTAGAACCGCTGGCGGAGTGACTGGTATAAAATTGCACAAGACTGATGAAGTTATTGGGGTGGATGTCGTCAAGAAAACTTCTGAAAAAGGAGCATTTCTAACTATGAGTGCGAATGGTTTTGGAAAAAAGACTGATTTGAAAGAATATAAAGTCCAAAAACGTGGTGGCTCTGGTATAAAAACTGCTAAAGTGACTCCAAAGACAGGGAAGCTCATCGTGGCCAAAGTGATTTCTGGATCTGAAGAAGAATTGATCGCAATGTCCAAAAAAGGACAAGTCATCCGGACTGCGCTCAAAGATATTCCAAATCTCGGCCGACAAAC
>JAGNZX010000050.1 GCA_017984185.1 Minisyncoccota bacterium
CGGCTACGGGGCTATATGGGCTTGTTTCTGAGGCTTTTAAGGGGAAAGGTAGTCTTGATGGGGTGACTGGACCGGTGGGTATGGTGGGTATCGTTGGCGATGCTTATAAATTTGGTTTTGTTTACCTACTTTCTTTTGCAGCCCTTATCTCGGTCAATTTAGGAATTATAAATTTACTTCCATTTCCAGCTCTCGACGGTGGCCGACTTTTCTTTTTATTGATAGAAAAAATTAAAGGTTCAAAAATGAATCCAAAGGTTGCCAATACGGCCAACATGATTGGTTTTAGTATTTTGATTTTGCTTATGATTTTTATCACCTATCACGATATAGTGAAATTGTTCTAAGAAATTTATTAATATGTCTGCAGAAGTTCCTAAATTTGAACCTAAATCTCCAGAAACAAAACTTCCAAAGTTGCATTTCGATTTATTTTTTGCGCCACACTCAAAAGAAAAAGATATTATGGGTTTAAATGAGCGTTTTAAAAAAGCAGATATATTTATTCCAGAAAGAATTGGATGGACACAAAAAAGTTTAGATCGTATTAGGGCTGTGTCTAGTGGGGTGATAACACCAGAACAAGCAATGTCGACAATGGCGCGGACTCCCACAGATTTTAGAATTGCTGAATTAAATATGATTTATGGGTCAAATAAGCCGATAATATTTATTGATGTAGATAAAGATAATAAGAATGAAGGATCAGATTTTAGATTAATTGAATTTGAGTTTCGATTCGGACAGAATCTTCCTTTTGGTTACCTAATATCAAAATTTAAAGAATATCTTAAACAAGTTTCTGTTGCTGAAAATAGAAGAGAAGATTTGATGATTTCAAATTTGGAATCAAGAATAAAAGAAGTTTTAAAAGATAGGCCTAAACTTCGTAGTAAGCAAGAATTAAATATACTTTTATGTCTAGGCTCTGTTCACACTAGAGTTTTTCATGAATTATTACAAAATGGACAAGATGTCTCCATGCTATTTAATCAACCACTTACCATATACACCCATTTTGATGAAAGTAAAAGAACTTATAAGATTAATAGAGAAATTAGTGATGAAACTGCAGCAAAAGCATTACTTGAAAGGTTTATACTCTCATTACTCATGAGAAATATCAAAAGATTTTCTGAAGATACAAATACAAGCATGGCTTTTAAGAGAAAAATAGCAAACCAGTTTTCATTCGAAGAAATAAGAGATATATTTGATCAACCTGACGAAATGGCTGCTTGTAAAAAAACAGCCGAGTACCTAGATGGAAAAAAAATTAATTTTCCAAAAAATTACGAGGATTTAATTAATTTTTTAAATTAAAATCGTAAAATATGAAAAAACAAAAAACTAAACACACTCGACAAACTCAGTGCAAGTTAATCCACGAAGTGCGGGCGGTGAAAAGTAAACAAGAGCTCGCTAATATAATCTCTGCGCAGAGAATTAGCGAAGAAGTTTTAAAGTTTATAAAGTTGAAAGTTTTAAAGTCAGGCATCACAGAGATGGAGGTGGCAAATCAGATTAAGAAAAAATTTATAGAATTTGGTGCACCGATTTTAGCTTTTCCACCGATTGTGGCTTTTGGTAAGAACACTGCGAACATTCATCACGAACCAGGAAAAGCAAAATTAAAAGTGGGTGATACGGTGATGTTTGATTTTGGTACTACTGTGAACCATTATTGTTCGGATATGACCCGCACATATTTTTGGGGTGAGCCTAACAGTAAACAGAAAAAAGTTTACCTCGATGTTTTAAAAGCGCAAGAATTAGCATTTCAAAAATTAAATTCAGGCGAAAAGAGAGCGGGGGTGATCGATAATATTGCTCGAAAATTTTTAGCAAAAAAATATAAAGATAATTTTAAGCATGGGCTCGGGCACGGCGTCGGCACGGTGATTCACGAATGGCCAAACCTTAAACCCAAAAGCGAAGATGTTTTGCCTGTGGGTTGTGTGATGACCATAGAGCCGGGTATTTATCTGCCAGGTTTTGGTGGCGTGCGCATCGAAGATATGTATCTAGTCACCAAAAATGGCGCTAAAAGCCTCACCAATGTTCCCAAAAGCCTCAAAGATGCAGTTTTAAAATAAGGTGGTATACTGAAAAAACCTGTCCCGTACTAAATTTTTGATTACGGGGCATAATGATAAATATTATTATTTAAAATTTTAGTACTGGGATGGCAAATAAGAAATTAAAAATCGGAGTGCTTTTTGGGGGAAAATCGACCGAACACGAGGCGTCTTTGCAGACTGCTCAATTTGTAATTGGAATGTTGGATAAAAATAAATATGAAGTTGTGCCGATCGGTATTACAAAAACTGGGAAATGGTTGCTCTCCGATACTTCAAATTACTTATTAAATGCAAACAATCCAAAACTTATTAAATTAAATAAATCAAATCAAGAAGTTGTTTTGTCTGCAGAAGGATCCAATTCTTTGATAAATATTTCAAATGGAAAACCTGGTACAAAGCTAGATGTAATTTTTCCAGTCCTGCATGGACAGTTTGGTGAAGACGGCACTGTGCAAGGTCTTCTCAAGCTTGCCGGTATTCCTTTTGTTGGAGCCTCGGTCTTGGGTTCGGCAGTAGGTATGGATAAAGATGTGATGAAAAGACTTTTGCGTGATGCCGGAATTCCAGTCGGGAAATTTGTTACTTTTACCCAAGAAAATATTCCTACTTTTGTTGATGTAAAAAATAAACTTGGTTTGCCAATTTTTATCAAGCCTGCCAATGCTGGTTCATCTGTTGGAATCAGTAAAATAAAAAATATCAATGAATATAAAAAAGCTGTAATTGGTGCTTTTAAATATGACACAAAAGTTATTGCCGAAGAAGCTATTGAGGCCAGAGAGATAGAGTGCGGAGTTTTGGGAAATACTGATCCGGTAGCCTCTGTGCCTGGAGAAATAATTCCCAAACATGAATTTTATGATTATGAAGCAAAATATATTGATGTGGATGGGGCTACGGTAGAAATTCCAGCTAATATATCGAAAGAAAAGGCAAAAGAGATTCGAGAACTCGCGGTGAAAACTTTCAAAGTTCTTGCTTGTGAAGGTATGGGGCGAGTAGACTTTTTCTTAAAGAAGAATGGAGAAGTTTTGGTCAATGAAATAAATACAATTCCAGGACCGGTAATGTTTCGTAAACTCTGGGAAGCTAGTGGTGTGCCATATTCCAAAGTTCTAGATATTCTAGTAAACCTTGCGATAGAGCGTTTTAAAAAAGAACAAAAATTAAAAACTAATTTTTAGAAATGCAGAAGACTGACAATAGACCAATCGGAGTGTTTGATTCAGGAGTGGGTGGACTCTCGATTTTGATTGAATTAAAAAAACTTTTACCAAATGAAAACTTTGTTTTTTTAGCCGATCAAAAATATGTGCCGTATGGAGAAAAGACTAAAAGTGAATTAGTAAAACTTTGTACAAATATTACTGATTACTTTGTAAAAAAACATGATATAAAAATGATGGTGGTGGCTTGTAATACGGCGACTTGCGGATCTATCGAAGAGTTGCGGGCAACGTATTCTTTTCCAATTGTCGGTACGGTGCCAGCAGTCAAACCTGCGAGCGTACTCACCAAGAGTGGGACAGTGGCAGTCATCTCGACCCCGTCGACTTCGCAAAGTCTCGCACTAAACAATATCATCAATCATGAATGTGGAGACGTAAAAGTCATAAATGTGGGATGTAAAAACCTTGAAAACGCTGTCGAGACAGGAGATTTGTTTAGTGATAATGTTAAGACTCTTTTAAATACTTATCTAAAAGAAATTATAAATTCCAATACTGATCATTTAGTGCTTGGTTGCACACATTATCCATTTCTTAAAAAAACTATTCAAAAAATGGTTGGGCGCAAGATAAAACTCATAGACAGTGGGCGAGCCATTGCCAAGAATACTAAATCTTTGGCTGTAAAACACAAAATTGCTAATAAGCAAAAAATGAAGGGTAAAACCAAGTATTTCACGACAGGTGGGGCTAAAAAGTTCTCCAAAGTGGCCAGTTCATTATTAAAAACAAAAGTAGTTGCAAACTCTGTAAAATTGTAGTAATATTATACCCATGTCACAAGATAGACTTATAAAACTTGCCTGCGGTACTTGCAAACGCATAAATTACTGGTCCAGTAAGAACAAAAAACTCGTCACTAAAAAGATCGAGCTCAAGAAGTATTGTCGCTGGTGCAAAAAGGGTACAAAGCACAAAGAAATCAAGAAATAGATTTTCTCTATATTTGTGCTACACTTAAAGCGACCACAGGTCGTTTTTTGTTTTAAATTAATACGGGTCCATAGTTCAGAGGTAGAATAATCGTCTCCAAAACGATTGACCTAGGTTCGATTCCTAGTGGGCCCGC
>JAGNZX010000051.1 GCA_017984185.1 Minisyncoccota bacterium
CACCCAGGGGATGCTGGGATGGATTTTTATACTATTGATGATGTAGTTTTCCCGCCAGGTCAGAGAACGCGCGTTCACACGGGTTTGTCAGTAGAGATTCCAGAGGGATTTGTGGGTTTAATGTGGGACAAGTCGAGTGTGTCTTTTAACATGGGACTCAAAGTGTTGAGCGGGGTGATTGATGCGGGGTATCGAGGCGAGCTTATTATGTGTATGTTGAATACCAGCGATAAGGAGGTTTTGATTCCAAAAGGGCACAAGGTGGCCCAGATGTTAATCCAAAAGTTCGAACATTGTGATATTCTAGAGGTAGACGAGCTTTCCGACACAGTGCGTGGTGAAGGTCGGGAGGGAAGCACGGGAGCTAAATAGCTTGTTAGGTAAATACATGGAAGATAAAATACGAAATTTAATAAAAGATGCGCTTAAAAATCTTGGAATCGAAGATGTAGATTTTGTGGTGGAGCATCCGGAAGATTTGAGAAATGGTGAATATTCTACAAACGTAGCCATGGCTGGGGCAAAAAAACTTAAAACCAATCCGCGAGAATTAGCAGAAAAAGTTTTAGAGCAAATAAATAAAAATCTACCAGAAGAAATTGAAAAAACTGAAGTTGCTGGTGCGGGTTTTATAAATTTTCATTTGCCACCTAATTTTTTTCATGGTAGTGTCGAAGAAATTTTAAACAATAAAAATTTTGGTGAGAATAAAAGTTTGAAAAATAAAAAAATAATGGTGGAATACACCGACCCAAATCCATTCAAACCTTTTCATATTGGGCACTTGATGACGAATGCGATAGGGGAATCTGTAGCGCGTATCCTAGAGTCGGCTGGAGCAGATGTGTCCCGAGCAAATTATCAAGGAGACGTGGGTCTGCACGTAGCCAAAGCCATCTGGGGTTTAATGAAAGATATTAAACTTCAAGAGACGGTTGATGGGGTGATGATCCAAGCGCACAACATTGGTCTGGCTTATGTAGATGGCTCAGAAGCATACGAGACTGATGAAAACGCCAAGGCAGAAATTGAAGAAATAAATAAAAAAATTTACAGCCGAGAGAGTGAAAAAATAAATGAGGTGTATGATTGGGGTTTTAAAGCCACAATGGAAGCTTTTGAGGATTTGTATAAAATGCTCGGCACCAAATTTGATTTTTATTTCCTAGAGAGCGAAATGGCTCCGATCGGGCAGAGTATAGTCAAAGAAAATACTGGCAAGGTTTTTGAAGAATCTGATGGGGCCATAGTTTTTAAGGCTGATAAGCATGACCCAAAGCTTCACACCAGAGTTTTCATTACCAAGACTGGTTTACCAACCTATGAGACCAAAGAACTCGGACTTACTCAAGAAAAATTTAAAGTTTTACCTAATATGAATCTTTGTATTGTGACCACCGCCAATGAACAATTGGATTATATGCGAGTGGTCACCAAGGCTCTGTCTATCTTGCATCCAGAATTTACCGACAAAATGAAGCACATTACTCACGGCATGATGCGCTTGGCTACTGGCAAGATGTCTTCTCGAAAAGGGAACATTGTCACAGGTGAATCTTTGCTTCGAGATACTATCGCTCTCGTATCTGAAAAAGTACAAGACCGAGAATGGGATGATGAAAAAAAGAAGAAAATTTCTGAACAAGTCGGCGTGTCGGCGATAAAATATTCGATTCTTAAACAATCCACCGGCGGAGATATCATTTATGATTTCGAGACTTCAATATCTTTCGAAGGAGACTCTGGTCCATATTTGCAATACTCTTATGCTCGAGCCAATTCAGTTTTAGAAAAGGCAGCGCAAGAAAATATTTTACCGGATCCACATTCGGATTCTATAGACATCTTTGAAGTAGAAAAATTATTGTATAGATTTCCAGAAGTTGTCGCGCGTTCAGCGGGGGAATACGAACCGCACTATATAGCCAATTACCTGATCGAAGTAGCTCGAAGTTTCAATAGTTTTTATGGCAATAATATGATCGTAAATAAAGAAGACAAAAATTCTGGCTACAAAGTCGCCCTAACTTTTGCTTTTGCGTTCGTTATGAAAAAAGGCTTGCACCTCCTCGGCATCGAAGCTCCAGAGAAAATGTAGTAGAATCATATTGTGACCCAAGAACAAGCCTTAAATATTTTAAAAACCGGCGCCAATGTTTTCTTGACCGGTGAACCGGGGGCAGGGAAAACGCATACCATAAATAATTTTGTAAACTATTTGCGTGATCGTGATATCGAGCCAGCTATTACTGCTTCGACGGGTATCGCGGCGACACATATCGGCGGAATGACGATTCATTCTTGGAGTGGTATTGGTATTAAAAATAAGCTCGATAAATATGATTTAGATAAAATTGCTACCAGTGAATACATAGTCAGGCGAGTAAACAAAACTAAAGTGCTGATAATCGACGAGGTTTCTATGCTTTCTAGCAACACTCTCGATATGGTGGACATGGTTTGTCGAGAAATAAAACAAAACGACGAAGCCTTTGGCGGAATTCAGATTGTGTTGGTGGGAGATTTTTTTCAATTGCCACCGATAGTCAAAAAAGACCTTGAGCCAGTAAAACAAAAAACTCTTTCGCCAGAAGTCGGACTTATGGCTGGAGGGATATTTGCATACGAATCTGGGGCGTGGGATAGGGCTGGGCTTATCGTCTGCTATCTCGCCGAGCAACACCGCCAAGATGATAAAGATTTTCTCGCAGTATTGTCGGCTATACGGGCCGATAAGGTTTCAGCAAAACATTTGGAAAATATAAATTCTAGACAGATTGATCAATACGATATGCCTGAAAATGTGACCAAGCTTTTTTCTCACAATTTTGATGTCGATCGAATCAATACTGGAGAACTTTCAAAAATAGAAGAAGAAATTAAAACTTTTACCATGACCTCAGATGGCAATGATAAAATTGTCGAGACTTTAAAAAAGGGGTGCTTGTCACCAGAGCGTCTCGAGCTTAAGGTTGGGGCAGTGGTGATGTGTACAAAAAATAATTCTAAAGAAAGATTTGCCAATGGCACGCTCGGAGTCGTCATTGATTTCGATGAATTTAATGGTTACCCGATTATTAAAACTAAAAACGGACACAAGATCACCATCGAGCCGATGGATTGGTCTGTAGAAGAAAACGGAAAAATTCGGGCGCGGATTACTCAAGTGCCTCTGCGTCTAGCTTGGTCTATCACCGTGCACAAGAGTCAGGGCATGAGCATGGATGCAGCGGTTATGGATTTGTCGCAAGTCTTTGAATTTGGCCAAGGTTACGTGGCGCTTTCTCGTGTTCGTAGACTTTCGGGGCTTTATCTTCTCGGCATAAACGAACACGCCCTCAAAGTGCATCCGGAAGTTTTAAAACAAGACATAATTTTCAAAACCAAATCTGCCGAAGCCGAAAAAGTTTTCGGTGAGTTGTCTGCCAAAGAACTCCAAAAGATGCATGACAATTACATCACCGCTTTTGGCGGAAAGACCAAAAAGAGCAAGAAATCTGTCCATAAGGCTTAAAGCACAGCTTTTACAGGAGAGATAGTTTTCCACTTTACAGGTTTTATAATTGTGGGATAATTAATATAGCTATTTTAATTTTAATAAAATGAATTACCGAAGATTAATTTTTTCGTTTCTCATTTTTTTTACTAGTTTTTTTGTTTACTCAAATTTAGTATTTGCGAGTACCTCTGTTACTTCTGATATTGCAGAAAACACGACGTGGACTGTTGCAAACAGCCCATATATTTTAGAAGGGTATATTTCAGTGCTTCCAGGTGCCACCTTGAACATCCAACAAGGTGTCATTGTAAAAGCTTTTCAACCACTCTTTGTGTACGGAAATCTAAATGTTGAAGGGACTGAGACTGAAAAAGTGTATTTTACAAGTTGGTTTGATGATGAACTGGGCGGAGACACCGACGGAAAGTTTTTTGATGATGAAGGATCAGAAGTTAACACAGCACCAAACCCAGAAACAGGTGAATACTTAAGTGGAGGTATATCAATTCCAGAAGATTTATACAATCCAAAAGTTGTACTTGATCATGTGGTCGTGAGGTATGCCGATCGGGGTCTTGTTGTGAGTGATGGTGAATACACAAATGTAAGTAATTCTGTTTTTGAAAAAAACTCGACAGCAATTTTTTTAGAAAAGAAAAACAAAATTTCTGTTTTAAATAGTATTATCAGAAATAATAATAATGGCATCAAGGTAAGCCAAGAACAAGGTGCCCCGCCTTCTGTTTTTCTTTTTGTGGAGGGGCTTTCTGTGTATGATAATCTGGAATATGG
>JAGNZX010000052.1 GCA_017984185.1 Minisyncoccota bacterium
GCCGATCCAGTTGTAAATCTTTTCAGATACGATAGATTGCCCACCCCACTCGGAAGTGATAAAAAGAGTCTTCATTTTTTTGCGGGCAGCATAAACAGAGGCAGATACTCCTGCAGGTCCACCACCAATAATTATTAAATCGTAAATCATAGGTTTTAGCTTATAGCTAACTAGCTAATAGCTTTAGTATTATAGCATTAAAAAATTATTTTCCTAAAAAGCTAAGAAGCTACAAGCTAATTTCTATTTCTTCCTTCGCAAGAATGCTGGAACAGCGCTCCAGTCGTCGCCATCATCATCGATGATATCTTCGACATCAATCTTTTTTTCTATTCTTTTTGGGAAAGTATCAATGTTTACTACTGGAGTTTGGATGACATTGTTTATCTCTTTTTTTATAGTTGTGGGAGCTTCGTCTTTTACAAAAGTTTTATTTTCTGGTGTTCCAGCAAAAAGAGTTTTGCGAGGCATATCCGCAGGGAAGCTGGTAGCAATTACGGTTACTTTTAATTCACCTTTTTTAAGATTTTCATCTCGAATAGTTCCGAAAATAACTTTGGCATCTTTATCTATTGATTCTGTGATTATTTTTGCGGCTTCTTGGATTTCGTTTATAGTTAAATCATCTCCACCTGAAATAGCAAATAAAACTCCCTTGGCACCATGAATTGAAACTTCAAGCAGGGGAGAATTGATAGCAGCTACGGCCGCATTTTCAGCTCGTTTTTCACCAGATGCAATACCAATACCCATCAAAGCTGAACCGGCGTCAGACATGACTGCGCGGATATCTGCGAAGTCGACGTTGATGATACCAGGTGTAGTGATAAGGTCTGAAATACCTTCGACAGCTTGACGCAAGACGTTGTCACATTGAGCAAAAGCGTCTTTGAAATTAGTATTTTTGTCAGCTAATTGCAATAATTTGTCATTTGGGATTACGATAATCGCATCGACTTCTTTGGCCAATTCTTCAATTCCTTTTTCAGCCAATTTCATACGGTGGTTTCCTTCAAAGAAAAATGGCTTGGTGGTCACAGCGACAGTGAGGATGCCTTGTTCTTTGGCTGCACGAGCCACGATCGGTGCTGCACCTGTGCCTGTGCCTCCACCCATACCGCAAGCAATAAAAATCATATCTGCTCCCTTGATGACATCTTGAATTTCTGACTTTGTTTCTTCAGCAGCTTTTCTACCAGTGTCAGGATTCATACCCGCACCGAGTCCTTTAGTTAAATTTTTTCCGATATGAATTTTCTTTTCAGCCAATGAGTGATGCAAGTCTTGAGTATCAGTGTTCATGCTGATAAAAGTCACACCCTTCACTTTTGAGTTGATCATGTGGTTGACTGCATTTTTTCCGGAACCACCGATACCGATGACCATAATGCGAGCAAAGCTTTCTATTTCTTGGTTGATTTTTGGCATAATTTAGCTTTTTAAAATGGTTAAACTTATATGTGACCAATACTATCACTGAAGTAAAAAAAAGCAAACTTTGGTAATTGTTAGTAATGTAGGTCTAAAAATATTGACAAGGTGTATTTAAGGCAAGAGTTGTTTAAAGCTTGATTTTATTGCACTTTTGAAGTCTTTGAATAGGTTAACCATAGAGTTGTCAGAGTAGTTTTCATTGTCTTTAGCGGAAGTTAATAAACCCAGGGCTGTAAACCAAGCCGAATCTCGGAGTTTGGTTTTAGTATTATTAAAAATTTCAGTATTTCCGATTGTGGTCGGTAGTTTGAGTATGGATTTTGACAATTCTTCCAAAGCCTTAATGTTGGCACCACCACCGACAAAAATAACCCCAGCTGGTAAAAGACCACTGCGTTTTATTTTTTTAAAATGATTTTCTAATAATTCAAATATATCTGACAATCGTGCTTCGATAATTTCTCCTAATTTTTTATTTGAAATACCTTCCTCCACAGTTCCTTGTTTCAAATGTTCAGCCATATCGAGAGGAATTTTTAGTCCGAGGGCAATGTCGTTGGTGATATCAGATGATCCAATAGAAAAAGTCTGGAGCGATATCAATAATCCGTTTTCATACACAGCGAGAGATGTCGTCTGGTCGCCGATTGATACGAGAGCTACTCCTACAATTTTTTGTTTTTCTGATAATACAATATTTGAGAGAGCAATAGGAGCAGGGATTACATCCACAGCTTTTATCCCAGCCTCTTCGATAACTTCGAGTAAGTCTTCCAAATGTTGGATCGAATAAGTAACAAATATGGCCTTGGCCTCCAGCTTGGTCCCACGCATACCCTCCAATCTCCCCACAACTTCTTTTCCGTCTAAACGAAAAGATACTGGAAAAACTTGAATAATTTTTCTATTTCCTAAATTTAGATTATCTTCACAATCTTCCAAAACCTTATTTACATCTAGATTGGTCACTTCACCATCAGCTTTTGAAATAACCGTAGCACCCGAACTGGTGTTACCTCGTAGGGTGGTGCCACTGATAGCTACAAAAGCCCTTTTTATTTTTACCCCAGAAGATTTTTCAGCTAGACTGACAGCATTTTTTACAGACTGAATTGCTTCAGTTTTATTAATCACATATCCGTGACGCACGCCTTGCGTCTCACATTCACCAACACCAATAACCTTAGGATTTTTTTCTCCTTTTAGAAATTCTCCCACTACGACTCTCGTCGTCTTGGAGCCCACGTCGATACCCACGGATATAATTCTCAGCATATTTATCTTCTTGTGTTTCCATTATACTCCCATGTTCCATTCCTTTCAAATGCAGCATCCCGTGGATAACTAAAAAGATAAACCAATCATCAAATTTTTTGTCTAAAAGTTTAGCTTCTTTCCTGATTACGTTTTTACAGAGTACCAATTCTCCCATGTTTTCACGCAACGAAAAAGACAAGACGTTTGTCGGTTTATTTTTTTTCCGATAAGTTTTATTTAATTTTTGAGATGTATTTTCGTCAACAAGACCAACAGAAAGAGAATATTTTTTTCCTAAAATATCCTTTTTAATTCTTTCTATTTTATTCGAGAGGGACATGTTTAGCGAGTTTTGGCTACCATCTTGCCGAGCTTTTTTAGGTGCTCGATTTCTTTTCGGCGAGCCATTCTCTTCAAAGTGCTTTTCTTTACTTTAAGTTTAGATTCTTTTCTTTCGTTGTAGCGATTACCCTTAACCTTCCGAATGATTCCGGATTCGAGAATTTTACGTGAAAAACGGCGCAAAACGCTCGCGTTGTTTTCATTTGGATTTTTCTTTATTTCTACTATCGTCTTAGCCATGTGCTATAGATTAGCATATTAACGATTTTTCGCAACTTTTTATATGAATAAATTGACTTTTACCTAAAACAAGATAATATTTACATATATGTCACAGAAACAAGCAGGAGATTATATTACCCAAGAAAAAAGAAAAGCCCTCGAAGTAGAACTCGCAGATTTGAGAGGTCCCAAAAGAAAAGAAATCCTAGATGCGTTGCAATATGCAAAATCTTTGGGTGATTTGTCTGAAAATGCGGAGTATCATCAGGCTCGCGAAGAGCAAGGCAAACTCGAAGCTCGTATTGCCAAAGTTGAACAGATTTTACAATCTTCAGAAACAGTAGCCGGTGTTGGTGGAGACAGGGTAGCTGTCGGTTCCAGTGTCGTGGTGCAAAAAGAAAACAGTAAAGAAAATATTTCTTATGTGATTGTCGGTTCGGAAGAAGCTAATATGCTTGAAGGTAAAATTTCAAACAGATCTCCACTCGGTATGGCTTTGTATGGCAAGAAGAAAGGCGACGAAGTCCTGCTCAAAACTCCAAAAGGTGTGGTGAATTACAAGATCGTTAGTGTTGCTTAGTTTGCTTTATAACTTTTAACTTTATAACTTAATCATGTCTTCAATTGATGAAATTCGGGACGCACGCATAGCTAAAATAAAAATTCTCGAAGAGAAAGGTGTGAGTCCTTATCCAGCCGAATCCAAAAGAGAGCTTTCACTCAGTGAAGCCATCGATACATTTCTTAATTTAGAAAAGGAAAATAGTGTAAAGTGGATTGCGGGACGAATCATGTCGATCCGTAGTGCTGGAGCTATTGTTTTTATTACTCTAAACGATGGCACAGGAACATTTCAAGGACTACTCAAAAAAGATGTGCTCGGTGAAGAAAAATTAAATTTTTGGAATGAAGTTGTCGACATTGGCGACTTTGTAGAAATTCAAGGAAAATTTTTTACTACTAAAAGGGGAGAGAAAAC
>JAGNZX010000006.1 GCA_017984185.1 Minisyncoccota bacterium
CATCAAACCTATTATCGGTGTAGAAGCATACATGACTTCAGGTTCTCGAAAAGATCGCACCGCAGAAGCCGGCACAGGCAAAAGGTATTATCACTTAATCTTGCTCGCCAAAAATATGCAAGGTTATAAAAATTTGATGCAACTGGTAACGATATCCAACCTCGAGGGATATTATTACAAACCGCGAATGGATAAAGAAATTTTGCGAAAATATTCCGAGGGCATCATTGCTCTCTCGGGTTGTCTCGGTGGAGAACTTTCACAAAGTATCATCAGAAATGATTTAGACAAAGCTAGCGAAATAATCAAAGAGTACCAAGACATTTTTGGTAAAGAAAATTATTTTATAGAAATCCAGCGCCACCCCTCAGTGGAAGACGACGAACGGGTTCGTCTGGCCTTGATAGAACTTGCCAAGAAACACAATGTCGACATCGTGGCCACTCAAGATTCGCACTACCCTCGCACTGAAGATCACGACGCGCACCACACCCTACTTCAGATAAATACTCAAGGTGACGTCAAAGAAGGAAGTAAATTTGAATTCTCCGAAGATGATTTTTCTTTTATGAGCACCGA
The DNA here is from genome assembly GCA_017984185.1 of Minisyncoccota bacterium. GTDB lineage: Bacteria > Patescibacteriota > Minisyncoccia > Phycocordibacterales > UBA9973 > UBA9973. The sequence continues at coordinate 580 of JAGNZX010000006.1, forward strand.
AAAAGCTTTGGGGGTGTTTAAGGATATTCCAGAAGCAGTTTTAAATACTCAAAAGGTCGCCGATATGTGCAACCTCGAGCTCGAGCTCGGCAAATGGGTCTTCCCGGATTTCAAAATCGAAGATGGAAAAACTCCGGACGCAAAACTACGCGAATTAGCTTATGCTGGGTTTACGAGATTGAATTTAAAAGAAACGCCAGAAATAAAAGAGCGTGTAGAATATGAATTGAAAGTGATCAGTGACAAGGGATATTCGCCGTATTTCTTGGTGGTGGGTGACCTGTTGCGTTTAGCCAAACAACAAGGAATTTTAACTACGATCAGAGGTTCGGTAGCAGGCTCGATGGTTACTTATCTGATCGGTATCACCAACGTGAACCCTATCGATTATAAAATCCCGTTTGAAAGATTCTTAAACCCATTCCGTCCTTCCGCCCCTGATATCGATATGGATTTCGCCGACAACAGACGCGACGAGATGATCGAGTATGTCAAAAGTAAATACGGTGAAGACAAAGTAGCCCAGATTGGAACCTTTGGAACAATGATGGCTCGTGGTGCAGTGCGCGATGTGGCTCGAGCCCTGGCTTATCCTTATGCTGTTGGAGACCGACTTTCAAAAATGATTCCACTCGGCTCTCAAGGTATGCCGATGACGATAGACAATGCAATGGAAATGATCCCCGAACTTTTAACCGCATACAAAACTGAAAAAGATACTAAAAAAATATTTGATTTGGCAAAAAAGATGGAAGGTTGTGTCCGACACATCTCGGTGCACGCAGCTGGTGTGGTCATCGCTCCTCGTTCACTGACCGAATATGTTCCCCTCCAATATGATCCGAAAGGAGAAAATAAAATCATCACTCAATATGATATGTATAGTGTCGAAGAAGCCGGTCTCTTAAAATTCGACTTCTTGGGAATTAGAAACTTGGCGATATTATCTGATGCAATTTCTTTGGTAAAGAAATTTTATAACATAAACATCGACATAGAAAATATCCCGCTTGATGATAAAAAAACTTTTGAACTATTGGCTTCTGGCCAAACCGAAGGACTTTTCCAGCTCAACGGCTCGGGCATGACGCGCTATCTCAAAGAATTAAAACCCACATCTATTCACGACATAAATGCCATGGTGGCCTTGTATCGCCCTGGTCCGATGGACTCTATTCCTGAATACATAAAGAGAAAACACAACCCGCACCTGATCACCTACATGGACCCCCGGATGAAAAAATATTTGACGGAATCTTATGGACTGATCGTCTACCAAGACGACTTGCTATTGTCTTCGATTGAACTAGCAGGCTACAACTGGGAAGAAGCCGACAAGTTTCGAAAAGCCGTCGGTAAAAAAATCCCGAAAGAAATGGCTGCGCAAAGAGAAAAACTCACCGATGGTATTATAAAAAATGGGCAGACTCCAGCTTTTGCTGAAAAACTTTGGAAACTTTTTGAGCCGTTTCAAGCTTACGGTTTCGGTAAGGCTCATGCCGCTAGTTATGGAAAAGTCGCTTATCAGACCGCATACATGAAAGCAAATTATCCGGTAGAATATATGGCCGCGATTCTCACTGCCGAATCTGGCGACGTAGAAAAAATCGGAGAAATAATCAACGAGTGTAAAAAGATGCAAATCCCGGTATTTCCTCCAAACATCAATGAAAGTTTTGGTGGATTTACTTGCTTACCCGAGACTCCTGATACAATCATAAATACAGAAAACAAAAGTAAGAAAATCCGTTTTGGTTTTTATACAATTAAAAATCTCGGGACTGATATTTCTGATGCGATTATTGCCGAGCGAAAAAATAAAGGGAAATTTAAAACCATTACTGATTTCTTGGATCGTATCACTCATAAAAATTTAAATAAGAAATCAATGGAAGCATTAATCAAATCAGGGTGCTTTGACGAGATCGATGAACGCGGAAAATTGCTTGGCAATCTCGAAGATATGCTCCTGTATCATCACGACAAAGGAAAACAAAACGCCAACCAAGTTTCACTTTTTGGAGCAACGACCAATACCAAGGCACCGGAATTTAAATTTCAAGATGGTACACCGGCCACCCAAGCTGAAAAATTACTATGGGAAAAAGAATTGCTGGGTCTCTACCTCTCTGGTCACCCACTCGATCGTCTACGTGAAAAACTCGAAAGCAGAAATATAAATATTAAAAAAATAAAAGAAGGTGCTGAACCTGGCACTGGAAACGGTATGTCAGTCACCCTGGCTGGTATTATCGAAAGTGTGCGACAAGTTGTAACAAAAAATAACGAACGTATGGCTTTCCTGAAAATTGCCGACCTATCAGAATCCATCGAAGCTGTCTGCTTCCCTTCGCTATTTAAAGACTTAACAGAGGTATTGGTCGCCGAAAAATGTATAGCTCTATCTGGAAAAATCTCCCTCAAAAACGGAGAAAAAAGCATCATCATCGAAGCTGTAAAAGAAATTTAATTATGTTAAAATAAATCAATGAATAATCCAGATATTTTTCCGAAAAATTCTCTAGATAAAAAAGAAAGTTTCCTTAGTAAATCAAAACGAAAGATACTAGTATACCTTTTAGCAGGTAGCGGTATTTTTGCTGCTACTTCTAATCCAAGAGTAACTGAAAGTTTGGCCCTAACCGTACCAGGAGTACATGAAATGTATGAACACGGATCTTTAAGTGCAGAAGAGAAAATATTAGCTACCGAGATAAAAAAAGAACTAGGAGAAATAATTGGGAATTTTGCTCTTTCAATGATTGAAACTGGTAAAAGTGTTTCCACGTCAGAAGAACGAACACAAATTTTACAAAACACACCAATAAATTCTCCGAAAATTGAAGGGTTTGAAAGTACAACAATCTCTAGCCAATATGTTGATGATATTATCAAAACTTTACCAAGAGGTAATCAAATAAATATTGAAGCGGTAAGCTATGGAAAAAGCTTATTGGATAAAACAGAAGAGGAGCTTGTAGGGCTCGTGTACCGTAGAAGTGGATCTGTTGTAGCAATGACGAATCCAGTATCTCGTAAAATAAATTTTCTATATCTTCCAAAATATAATAAACCAGGGATCACTCAAGCCAATCTTTTTATGGGCTTTCTCTTGCATGAACAAGGACATGCGAACGATTGGAATGCAAATACATTATTGACTCGTCAAGAAAAGATGGAACTGTTGCTGAGAATTTTGAAACGCCTAGATAGCCCTGATCGATTTATCTCAAAACAAGTTGAGACTATTGGGGGTAACGACGGAATGAAAAAATATTTGCGAGCAATAGAATATTTCGCTGAACTTAATAGAATATACTTAAATACCTTCATGCAACATCGACTTGCTAACGCCGATATTTTAATTGCTAAGACCTTTAATCAAATTATGGAACCGGGATTTGACCAAAACGAAGCCATCGTCATTAGATACAAACTTTTAGGTAACATAGACCACGACCCACAGTTTTTGAAACTAGCCACTGAAATCGAAACAATTCTGCATCCTAAATTTTAGTTTATAAATGCATCGCCTTTTCTGGAAAAATCTCCCTCAAAAACGGAGAAAAAAGCATCATTATTGAAGCGGTGAAGGAAATTTAAGAAATTAGTCTTCTGAACCTGTTACTCCTTCAATTCTCCTTATCACATCTTTGACCGCTTGAATTTCTTCGTCTGTACAAATTCCACTTAATTTATCTAACTTTACCTCTAGCTCATGAGCTCCGTCTTGAAAACCAGGAGAAACTCGAATTTTATTTAACAAGATTAGAGCACTTTTTCGCAACTCATTAACTTCGCTCAATCTCACCATCTGAGCATTGAGTTTATCTATGATTGGTTTTAATTTAGTTATATCACCCACACCAGCTGTATCAAAAATTTTTTTTCTTATTCTTAAAATCTCTTCTTCAATTGTGGGAGGTTTCAAATCCCCAAATCTTTCTGGCATAAATTTAATTGAACAAAGTCATCGCTTTGTCGCGACCTTCACTAAAAATCGTTTCGACTATTTCACTAACTTTTTTTGATAATTTTTTTAATGTTTCGAGTTCAGGTTTTTTAAATTCACCAAGCAAAAATGCGAGCATGGCTTTTTCACCACTCGGTTTTTTTATCTTACCAGACGGTGTCGCTGGTGATATGCCGACACGTATACGAACAAATTCTTGAGATTTTACAGATTTTATAATCGAACCGACACCATTGTGCCCACCACTACTGCGGTTAAAAGAAATTTTTATTTTACCAAGCGGTAAATCCACATCATCATAAATCACTACCAGATTTTCCAAATCTTTTTTAGTTTTGACGAGTTTGGCAACAGCGACTCCAGATTTATTCATAAAAGTATCTGGGGTCAGAAATTTAATTTTTTCATCTTCGAGTTTTTCGGAAATTAAACCAACCATAATCCGCCCAGTATTATGCCGAGTCTTTTCGTATTCTGCCCCAGGATTTCCTAAACCAACTACAAGTTTCATAAATGAAGTATATCACACCCTCTTAGTCAAATATATTACAAAACAATTTTACCTACCATGTCAATACTTTTATATGCTATATTATAAGCCTAATGGAGCCTGAAGAAAAGAAAATAGAAGAAACAAAAAAAGAATCCTGGTGGGACCTAATAAAGTTTGCATTGCTTGCACTTGCTATAGTCCTCCCGATTCGTGTCTTTATAGCCGAGCCTTTTGTGGTCTCGGGTTCTTCGATGGTGCCGACTTTTACTGATAAAGATTATTTAATAATCGATAAAATTTCTTATGAATTAGGAGAGCCCAAAAGAGACGATATCGTTGTTTTTAAATATCCTAATGATACTTCAAAATATTTCATCAAAAGAATTATTGCTATGCCAAACGAAACCATAGACATAAATGGCAAGGTTGTAACAATTACTAACAATAAATATCCTAACGGATTAGTATTAGAACAACCATTCCTAGAAAACATCTCTAACGACAACATACATCTCAAATTAAAAAACAATGAATACTTTGTAATGGGTGACAATCGACCAGCGAGTTCTGATTCTAGATACTGGGGTCCACTCAAAAGAGAATTTGTGACTGGACGGGTGCTTTTTCGTTTACTACCACTAAAAAATATAGATATATTACCAGGTCAATTTAAACAAGTCGAGTAAAAAAATATTTATGAAAAAAACAAAGGAAAGTAAAAAAAGAATAGACGATATCTCTTCCCCAAAAGGAATGCGAGATTTAATGAACGAAGAATACTATAATTTCCAAGGATTTTTTGAAAAAGCCCAAGAAGTTTCTGTATATTACGGTTTTAAGCCGATTGATACACCGATAATGGAACACGAGCAGACTTTTACTGGTATTGGTGAGGGCACAGACATCATCGACAAAGAAATGTATACCCTAAAAACTAAGGGTGGAGATTATTTAGCCTTGCGACCCGAGCACACCGCACCACTCATGCGTGCCTATATCGAACACGGTATGCAAACCATGCCCCAACCAGCCATGTTTTACCAATACGGTCCAGTATTTAGACACGACAAACCTCAACGTGGACGCTACCGACAATTTTGGCAATTTGATATGGACTCCTTGGGTTCAGATAAAAGCATCATGGATGCGCTTATCATCAAGGCCGGGATGAGCATACTCGAAGAAGCTGGAGCAACAAATCTTTCGATAGAATTGAATTCAATCGGCGATAAAGAATGCCGAGGTGCATATTTACGTGAACTGACAAGTTATTACAGAAAAAATATTAGCAGTTTAGCACCCATCGATCGCGAAAGATTAAAAACAAATCCTCTACGCATCCTAGACTCGAAAGAAGAAAAAACAATTGAATTAAATCTAGCTGCTCCAGACTCTATCTCATATCTATGCCCTTCTTGTAAAAAACACTTCAAAGAAGTCTTGGAATACTTAGAAGAGCTAGGAATTGCCTATAATATAAACAAAAATCTGGTGCGCGGACTTTCTTATTACACTCGAACAGTTTTTGAAATTGTTGAACAAGGCGGAGGCGAAGATGGTGCACCGCTCGCCCTGGCTGGTGGTGGACGTTATGATTATCTAGCAAAACAAATTGGTGGTAAAAAAGATGTTCCTGCAGTTGGATTTTCTATCGGAGTGGACCGCATTGTCGCCTCAAAATGGTATAAGAAACTTGCACCACGAATAATGAAGAAACCGAAAATATATTTCATTCAACTCGGGGCTGAAGCGAAACTAAAATCTTTAAACATTATCGAAATTCTCCGCAAGGCGCACATCCCGATCTCTCAATCTTTGTCCAAAGACTCTCTAGGCTCACAGTTAGCAATTGCTGAAAAATTGGCTATCCCCTACGCGATCATTTTCGGAGTAAAAGAAGCGATCGATAACTCGGTCATCGTCCGCGACATGAGCACTCGTTCCCAAGACACAGTAAAATTGAAAAAACTTTTGGAGTATTTAAAAGAACTTAAATAGTTAAACAATGCCAAAGAAGATTTTGCAAAAAGAAGAACCGGTTTTGCGACAAATAGCCAAAGATGTGCCTGTCTCAAAAATCAAGACACTAAAAATACAAAAAATCTTGGCTGAAATGAAAAGTGCACTCAAGAGCCAAGACGATGGTGTGGCTATCGCCGCTCCACAAATTGGTTACTCGCTACGAATCTTCGTAGTATCAGGCAAAATTTTTGGAGCAGACTTTCTTGAGCGGGAACTACCCTTGGCTGACGAGTCGAGAGGGAGCGCTGTGCCACCAGGCAAAGACAGCGACCCCGAGCATGAAAAGTCTGCGAAAAAAGATGTGGTTTTTATCAACCCGAAAATTTCCAAACTTTCACGCGACAAAGAATGGATGCCCGAAGGTTGCCTATCTGTGCGTCCATTTTATGGCAAAACTTACAGATCTAAAAAGGCTACCGTCACCGCTTACGACGAAAACGGAAAGAAATTCGAACGCGGTGGCTCAGGACTACTCGCTCAGATTTTTCAACACGAGACCGATCACCTAAATGGCATCCTCTTTATCGATCACGCCAAAGATGTGAAGGCGGAAGAGATGAAGTAGCTCGTAGGTGATAGCTTTTAGCCAATTAGCTTTATGCAAAAAATTAATTACATTTTTTTTGGAACTCCAGATGTGGCTAGCGAAACACTTCAGATTTTAAAACAATCTGGTTTTTTACCTTCGCTCATTATCACCTCTCCAGATGCTCGAAGTGGACGAGGATTGATAATGAATCCTTCACCTGTAGCCAAATTTGCTGAACAAAATAATATACCTTGTTTAAAACCTGAGAAACTTGATACCGAAATCACTAACCAGCTAAAAGCTAAAAGCTACGAGCTAGCCATTGTGGTTGCTTACGGAAAGATTCTTCCAGAAGAAATTTTAAATATTCCCAAACTTGGTTCGATAAATATTCACTATTCACTACTACCAAAATATCGCGGTGCTTCCCCTGTCGAATCAGCAATTTTAAACGGTGATACGGAAACCGGAGTCACTATACAAAAAATGGTTTACAAAATGGATGCTGGTGACATCATCGCAGTAGAAAAAACAGAAATAAAAGATACAGAGACAGCACCAGAACTGCGAAAACGCTTGATAAAAATCGGCGGGGATCTTTTAGTAAAGAATTTGAATGAAAAATGGGTTGAAGTAAAGCAAGATGAAACTCTCGCTACTTTCTGTAAAAAAATCAAGAAAGAAGATGGACTGATCGATTTAAATGCCGACCCAAAACAAAACTACAATAAATTTAGGGCGTATGCATATTGGCCAAGAACTTTTTTCTTCAAGGACGGAAAAAGAACAATAATCACTAAAGCTAGATTAGAAAATAGCCAATTTGTAATAGAAAAAGTAATTCCTGAAGGAGGAAAAGAAGTCGATTATAAAAACTAGTATTTCGAAGTAAACGGATTTCGGTTCGATAAGCCTTTTAGCATTTTTTTCACACTGGCTGCACCGCGTTTAAAAAGAGTTTGTTTTCTGTCTTTATTCTTACTAATTTCTCGGAATAAATTCTCTTTAACTACATCAATTGAAGCATACAAATCTTCTTCATCGGCGCTACCATAAAACTCTTCCCCTTTTACTTGGATCCGACAATCGGCATGAAATACACTACCAGCTTTGTGATGATTGGTATTTTTAGAAACTTCAAAACTCACCATAGCCTCCCCACCAGCTTGCTCCATTTTTAAAAGCAACTTCTCTAAATTGGTGACTCTTTTCACCACATAATCCTTTATAGCTCCTGTAATCTCTATACCCTTACTTTGTAAATTTATTTGCATATACTTATATTGTATCACAACTTTTAATCAACATCTTTGACCACCTTTTTTTCAAGCCATAATTGGAAAATAACAATACCGACCACAAAAAGCAAAACATATCCTATGGCAGCATATAAATTGGAGAAAATATCTTTTAATTCAGAAAACCATCTTCCTGCATAATAACCAAGAGTCATTAATACAACTACGGACAAAGTAGTGGCAATGGTCTGATAGTAGAAAAATTGTTTTAAAGTAATCTTTACTTTATTGGCATATATAATCAAAAGAAACTGAGTCCCGACCATAAATTTCATCAAGATAAAGGCTACTATGTGACTGCCTTTACTTATCCGTTCGACTGCTTTGGTAACATTTAAAAAAGTCGTATCAAAATAACGATGTGAAGCAATCCTGTTAAACATCTTGGAATTACCTAATAAAAACCACAAAAGATTTGGTGAAAATGCTCCGATAAAAATCAAAAAAATAATAGGGATAAACTTTAAAACCCCTTGAGCTATTAAAAAACCAAGGACAAAAAGCACAATATCACCCCCCGTCATAGCACTAATAAAAACAATAATATATTGAACGGAGTCGTGGCTGGCTATCAATAATCTCATCCATTCTATAAGTTCGGTCATATTTATGATTCTAGCATTTCATTTAATATTTAATCAATCTTGTGGGCATGCTTGTGTTCCAAGATTGGTATATAAAATTTTTCTATATATTCTTTCAACATTCTCGTAGTTGAAAAATTAGCAAATATCAAATTTCGGGCTCTCATCATTTTTTTAACCCAAACAGAATTAGCTGGATTTTGTAAATGAGAAAAATATGTTGGAATAATTTCTTCCTTAAATAGTTTTAACATTTCTTGATTGTTTTCAGAATCTGAAGTCACCCAACCAATATCCTCGTGATTTATCTCGTTGATCCATCCATCATTAGTAGACAACGAAAGCACTCCGTTTAACCCAGCCTTCATTCCGCTTGTGCCACAAGCCTCCATGCCCATAATCGGCGTATTGAGCCAGATATCGGCTCCAGAAGTTAAAATTTTTGCTAGATCCATATTGTAACCAGAAAGAAAAACAACCGTACCTCGAAGTTTTTCATTTATAAGTTTTTCAATCTCTGTTTGGAAAGGATTTTCATTGTGACCAGAAGGTCCAGCAAAAATAACCCGCACAGGTACTTCTGAGTTTTTTACAATTTCTATAAACTTTTCTACATCTTTAAAGAAAAACAATGGTTGTTTGTATTCGACGAGTCTCCGCGCCCAAACAAAAATGAGATCATTTTCGCCCCACACCTCTCCTGTCTTTTCATGGACCTGTGTTAAAAGCTTTTTTTTATTCTCTAAATGCTTGGACCAAATATTTGCCTCTGATGCATTTTTCAATGTATCCCACCTATCTATAAAAATACCATTGGTGACTACATCCATGGCTTGCTTTGGCCAAACCAACTTGGCGTTTTCATAATGAAGCTGGCTGACAGCATTTGCTTTTTCGGAAAGTCCAAAAGAAAACGTAGTCATAGAAAATAAATTTGGATTATCGGGCAGTGAACCCAGGGCAGATATTTCTTTTTTGTTCAAACATATATCTTTGGTACACAAATCTACAAACGACTCAACTTTTTCAGATAAAAATTGCTCTTGTCCAGCTAAAGCCAAAGTGTGATTCGTAAACAAAATATGTTTTTTTGCATATTTGCAAGCCTCCCAAAAATCTACCTGTTGGTGTTCCATCTCGTGTCGAATCAGCTCCAATGCTAAAAAGGCCGAGTGTCCTTCGTTTAAATGATATACCGAAGCATGATACCCAAGGACCGCCAAAACCCTAAACCCACCTATACCCAAAACAATTTCTTGTTTCAAGCGTATATCCCGATTTTCGTCATATAAACACTTGGTTATTTCCCGATCTTGTAAAATATTTTCTTCGATATCTGTGTCGAGTAAGAAAAGTTTTATATTATCTTCTTCCCATTGCCACACCTTAATATTTACAATTCTATGCTCTATGGGTACTGAGACGACGAGATCTTGATTGTTTTTATCGACAACTTTTTTTAACTTTTTTAAGTTTTGTTCCGGAGTATTAGACAAAGTGTTTTGACCTTGCTGATATCGTAGACCAACTGCAAGTAGTGGAAAACCTTGCAAAGCCACCTCTCGGATATAATCTCCCGATAAAATCCCTAGTCCGCCAGCATAAGTCGGGAATGCGGACTCTAACGCATACTCGGCACAAAAATACGCAACTGGTGCTTTTGCAAAAGCTTGATATGTGCTACTTGTTTTAAATTTTTTAAAAAAAGTATTTTGTTCGTTTGGTATATCCATAAATTATGATCCACGTTGTTCAGGTTGTCCGCCTCGAATTTTATAATATTTTTCCTTATACTCTTCTATGGTTTTTTCAACTTCATTGTGTGGTATTTCTATGCGCAACAAATCTATGGCGTTAATTGTGTCGTAGATATCTAATTTGTGTTCTAGTTTGTATTTAGCATCTCGCCATAGAATGGCTTTTTCATACTCATGTCTACCGACTGCTTCACCTTCGAGTCGAGCCATCATGTCAATAAAAGCATGATATACGCCCTCCTCGGCCCCACCACGGCCCATTGTGCGATCCTTGAAAGGAATACGGAGCAAGTCCCTCTGAGATTGCATCATGGCTCTAATTTTGCCAGTACGTTGCCAATTGAAAGCCGTAGAGACTATTTTTTCATAAAAATCCCTACCTTCATCTAGTATATCCTTTTGCACATCCGGAATATGTCTCAAAGTATCTAACAAATTAAACACGCCATCTTCGATCATCTCCAAGCTCCACCATGGTTTTCCAGAAGCCCACCAAAAATGATCCGAGGCCAAGCTCCTATCCATCTTTTCCCGCACCAGCCCAAAACGAGAATGATTTTTGTCCATTTTGTATACTTCACCTAAAACTAGAGTAGTGAGGCCCCACTGCATCTTGTGGATCATGTTTTCTGGATCATTCCATGATAAAAATTGAATACCGTGCTCAATGTCTTCTTTACTCGAAGCCCAAGTGGCTTTGGTGGGTATTATTTCTTTTTCTTGTTTGTAAAATTTTTCAATATCAGAAATTTTAATTAATTCAAATTCTTTAGTGGTAAAAATCTCGAACAACATTTTCTCTAATCCTGGTCGATGGTGGCCAAAAGTCTCAGCATCCATCGCAGTTATAATGAATTTTCCAGTCTCTAACTCATAACGCATGGCTTCAAGCAAGGTGTCGCTCGATCTAACCACCGAACTCATTATCAAATTACTGAGTCTGCGCTCTCGAAAAAATACATTTAATTTACTATTTTTTAATTTGTAAATTTGAGCATAGTCCACCTGCCCAACAGCTCCACCACAAGAAATCTCATCTAAAATTACCCATTTAAATCCAAGCTCTTCGAGAACACCCACTATTTTTTCATCAAAGGCCATCTCAGGTGGGAAAAAACCATTCGGAGTATATTCACCCAAAAAATGTTTTAAGGTTTCGGTATTCAATTCTATTTGTCTTTTTATTTCCTCGGCGGAAAGTAGTGGTAAAAGAGCGTGGTATTTGGCCGAACCAGTTATCTCCAGTCTTCCCTCGGCCACCAATCCTTTTATATCCTCAATTAAATTTTTATATCCAAATTTGTGTAAAAGCTCAAACAACGCCCCGTTCATATTTATAGTTAGGTGCACATTTTTATTTTTCTTTATACCGTCAATAATTGGCTGATAGCTTTGCGCCACAATAGCCTCCAAGATATCTGGTTGCTGATCGACTGGTTGATAGAAATGTAAAAAGTTAGCCCATTTCATATTTTTACAGATTAAACTGCTTGATTGCACGGAGAAAAAGCTTTTCATATTCTTTGGCTGACTTTTCCCATGAGAAATTTTCAGCCATAGCTCTTTTCTGTATACCTTGCCAAATTTTTGGATATTTAAAAATCTCATAAGCACGCATAAATGTGCCAAGTAATGCATTGTGATCGTAATGTTCAAACACAAAACCTGTGCCAGGATCTTGTTCAGAAACATGATCGGTGACACTATCTCCGAGCCCGCCAATTTTTCTAACTATTGGTACCACACCATAACGCATGGCCTCCATTTGGGTTAGTCCGCACGGCTCAAATCGTGAAGGGATAAGTATGGCATCGGCCCCAGCATAAATCGTGTGTGGTAAAACATTATCAAAAGATAGATGAGTGGCGACATTTTTATGTTTCACGTCAAGGTCATGAAAAAACGACACATAAGATGAGTCCCCTGTGCCCAAAACCACCAACTGAAAATCAAAATTCTCTAGTAGCGGGACGATCGCCTCTCTGACTAAATCAAGGCCTTTTTGCTCAGTCAAACGGGACACAATACAGACAACAAACGCATCCTTATTTTCAGGTAAATTAAATTTTTGCTGTAAAACCTTTTTGTTTTTAGCTCTTTCTTTTAGACTACTAGCATCGTATTTATATTCCACATAAGGATTTGTCTCTGGGTTATAATTTTCATAATTTATGCCATTTAAAATCCCAAAAAGTCGGGAGCGTCTTTCTTGTAATAATTGATCTAAAGATTCTCCGTATTCAGGGGTGGTGATTTCCCTAGCATAACTTGGCGAGACCGTATTTATGACATCTGCAAAACGAATACCTCTACGCATAAAATTTAGTTTTAATATGTGCGGATCAGTTATGTCTGGGATCGGTGATTGCCCGTCATCATAATCCATCTCACTAGTATTTCTATGATCAACCCTGCCTTGAAAATGAATATTGTGAATCAAAAAAACAGACGAAATTTTAGAAATAATTAAATCTTTCTTATATTCGGTTTTCATGTAATTGGGTATAAGTCCTCCTTGCCAATCATTGGCCACAATGACGTCTGGAGTCCAATCTGACGAAATCTTTTTTACAAATTCAAGAGTACCCCTGGATAATAATGCGAAGCGAGCTGGATCATCATCATAACCATACACACTGCCTCGTTTTTCATAAAATTCCTGATTCTCTAAAAAATAATTAGTAAGCCCGTCATCACTTTCATATTTTTTTACATTACAGACAATATCATTATTTTCTCCATTAGGAACAGCCAGCCCATCGACGACTTTTGTCATTGGAAACTCCTCTTCACAAATTAAGGCATATTTCGGAGTCATGGTGCGGACATCGTGACCAAGTTCGACAAGCGCCCTGGGTAATGTGTGTAAAACTTCACCCAAACCGCCAACCTTCACAAAAGGAGCCACTTCTGACCCCACAAATAAGATCTTTAATGATTTTGATTTTTTCTTAAAATTGTCAGAAAATATACTCATGTAAATTTACATATACTCGACAACAATCTCGGGAACATTTTTATAATTTGGATTTTTAACAAAAACTGGCTTACCATCTTTTTTCACCACATAATATGCAAAACCTTGAAGCTTTTTTACCGGCTCATAATCTGCATGTTTCGGCCAAGCCGCTTCCTGACTTTTATCAAAATTCACCGGGCTATCGTCTGAAGTCACAAACCAAGTATCCGAGATATTCACGGCGAGGTGTCCTGCTCGCTCTGGTATCGGGACCACACTCCCGGGTTTAACAAAAATGGCTTTTATATTCTCGACTTCATTATCGATTGGCCGACCATCTGCATCATGTTTTCTTTCTTGTAACAAAATTATTCCATGGCCTGCGAGCACGGTATAAGTCTCGATAAAATCACTGACGTGGTAATGCCCGTAAGTTTTTATATACTCTTCACCCACCAAGCCATTCTGCCAAATAGTAATATTTCTTTTCTCAGTTCCACCACGAATCATAAAATAATGTATATCTGGACCAGTAGATTTGGTGTCCATTAAAACATCTAGCATTTCTTGGTGTGTCCGTACGGCAAGAGCTTTATCCATAAGGTTATTATACCATTTTAAACCTAAAACAAAAACTAGGCGTGATTCTTTATCCTTTCACGCAGATTACTACTACTAAAATTGTGGTCTCGGCTATTATAAATAACCTTAATATTGGGCAATTTGTCTCGAGAGTAATTTGGTCTATCTTTCCAGTCTGCACCCATAAACCGCACATCTGGGTTCAATTTTTGCAAAAGATTATACAAATCTACCTCAGTATCATAAA
>JAGNZX010000007.1 GCA_017984185.1 Minisyncoccota bacterium
CTCGTCGATAGTCTTCAAAGTTACAGGAGCTGCGCCAGGAGATCTTTCACCAGGTGCTCTTGGTGGAACAACCATTCCACTAGTTACTCCTTCAGAATCTGAATGTCGCATACCACATTCTGGTTCATTGATCTTCAAGTTTACTCGAGCATTATTCTTCATACCGATGATTCGGAGAAGTGTGCGGATAGCTTTTGCAGTGTTTCCCATTCGGCCGATGATCTTGCCCATATCGGCAGGATTGACGGTGAGAGAAATAAGTACACCCATTTCATCCACAGTTCTTTCGATGACTACATCGTTTGGATTATCTACGAGTGCCTTTACTACATATTCCAAAAATACCTTGTCTGCGTCTTGCATAGTTTTATTTAAAATTATTTTTTTAATCGTGCAGTTGCGACTGAGTACTGCTGTCTATATTATACGGGATTACTTCTTTGCTTTCAACTCTTTCCTCTTCATAGTTGGCTTTTTCTTTGGCAAAACGTTTAATTTCTTGCCTTCGATAGCCTTTTCGTGTACTAAAAAGTTGTGCATAGTGCCAGAGCATTGTGCGCCCTTACTCATCCAGTACTTGATTCGGTCAGTATCCAAAACTTTGTTGGATGATCCATCTTTTTTATCTTTTGGATTATAAGTACCGAGAATTTCTAAAAATCTTCCGCTTTTAGTGCTGTTTTTGGAGTCAGTTAAAACCACACGAAAGCTCGGGTCGTTCTTCCTACCTATCCTTTGTAATCTAATTTTTAACATTCAATGAGTTTAACACAAATTTTTTTAATTGCAATATAGTATGCTATAGTAAGCAAAATGAAAAACAATACAAACAAGACACAAGGAATCATCTCTATCTCCTCCAAAGGCACAGGATATGTGGCCATAGGCGAAGAAAAAAACAAGGGTCAAGACCCCGAAGTAGACTATAAACACCTTCACACGGCACTGCATGGCGATACAGTAGAAATCTTGTTGCACTCAAAAGGTAAGGCTAGGCAAACTGCTGAAGTCACCAAAATAATCTCTCGTGCCAAGATGCGTTTTGCGGGAGTATTGGAAGTAGAAAATGGACTATTCTTTTTGAAACCCGATGATACAAAAATGTATACGGATATTCTGATTCACGCAGACTCATTAAATGGAGCAGTAGCCAACCAAAAAGTTTTTGTGGAAATAGTCTCTTGGACTGATCCCAAAAAAGCACCGATCGGAAAAGTGGTCAAGATATTGGGTCTGGCTGGTGACAACAATGTGGAAATGCATGCTATCGCCATGGAAAAAGGCTTCGATGCTGAGCTACCAGGAAGAGTCGAAGAAGAAGCAAAAAAAATTCGTGAGCACGGCATCATTGAAAAAGACCTAGAAGGTCGTCGTGATTTTAGAAAGACTCTCACTTTCACTATCGACCCAGCAGATGCAAAAGATTTTGATGATGCAATTTCATTCCAAGAAGTTTCACCAGATACGTATGAAATTGGTATCCACATCGCCGATGTTTCAAATTATGTAAAAATCGGTAGCGAGCTCGACCACGAGGCACGTGAACGTGGCACCTCAGTGTATCTTGTCGACAGAACCATCCCCATGCTACCCGAAGTCCTATCAAACGATTTGTGTTCATTGGTGCCAGACAAGGACCGTTTAACCATGAGTGCAGTATTTGTGTTAAACAAAAATGCGGAAGTAAAAAGTGAATGGTATGGACGCACAGTCATCCATTCCCAAATGCGATTTGCTTATGAAGAAGCTGAGACATCTATCAAAAAAGCTGGTGCTCCCCTCCACAAAGAACTAGCAATACTCAACAATTTGGCTAAAAAACTCACAGCGGAAAGATTTAGGAATGGCGCAATCTCGCTCGACCAAGTCGAAGTAAAATTTGTTTTAGATAAGGATGGTGTACCAATCAAAGTGATCAAAAAAGAACGTGGAGATTCAAACCGATTGATCGAAGAATTTATGCTCTTGGCCAACAAAAAAGTTGCCAAGGTAATTTCTGGTAAGGACAGGGTTGCGATTTATCGCGTGCACGACTTGCCGGGTCGGGACAAGATGACAGATCTAGCATTCTTCTTGCGTAGCTTGGGACACAAAGTAACGATTAAGGACGGCATCATACCTTCGTCTGAAATAAATAAATTACTCGAACACCTAGCCGGCAAACCCGAAGCAGATACCGTGCACCGTGCAGTGATCCGATCAATGTCTAAAGCTATTTACTCTACAAAAAATATTGGGCACTACGGACTGGCATTTCCCTATTATACGCACTTCACTTCCCCAATTCGTCGCTACCCGGACATAATTGTGCACAGATTGCTTATGGATTTTTTAAATAAAAAAAAGGTAGAAAACAATCAACTCAAAACTTTTGAGGATATGTCTCGCAAGGCAAGTGAACAAGAAAAAAGAGCTTCCGACGCAGAAAGATCTTCGATAAAATACAAACAAGTAGAATACATGAGTAAAAGAGTTGGAAAAACTTTTAATGGAATCATCAGTGGTATCACCGAATGGGGTATGTATGTCGAAGAAATTGAAACCAAGTGTGAAGGCATGGTCCGTGTCCGCGACATGAACGACGATTATTATGTCTACAACGACAAGAAACTAGAATTAGTCGGTCAAAAAAATAAAAAGAGATATAGATTGGGTGATAAGGTAAAAATAAAAGTAAAAAACTCTGATCTAGAAAAGAAAACTATTGATTACGCACTAGCATGACACCACAAAGAAATTCTAAAATAAAATGGGTAGTTGGTATGCTGTTTGTATTGTCTCCTATTTTTATCACCATAGTATTTTCAGAAAAAAAACATGAAACTATTCAACTATCAGCTAGTGCCAACTTCACCGAATCTTTCATTGATGCCAGAGAAAAACCAAAATATAATTATCTCAATAAAGATTTTGGGAACAATTTAGTAGTTTCAGCCGATGCCTACCTCGTCGGAGATTTAAATACTGGAGAAATCATTCTCTCTAAAAATGCCAAGGACGTCTACCCCATCGCTTCGGTCTCCAAACTCATGACCGCTCTCGTCTCGACCGAGATCGCCAACCCAAATGACATAGCCAAGGCGAGCGCGGAAGCCCTGAAAACATATGGCACCAACGGCAATTTTAAAAATGGTGAAAAAATAAAAACCGACGAACTCCTATATCCGCTCCTGCTCGAGTCGAGCAATGACGCCGCAGAAATTTTGGCCGAACATTTTGATCGCGACTCCTTCATCCGCAAGATGAACCAAGAGGCCGAAAAGCTAAACATGGAAAAGACTTCTTACGAAGACCCGAGCGGACTATCACCAAACAACACCTCTACCTCACTCGACCTGTTCAAACTCGCCGGCTACCTGGTCAAAGAAAAAACTGATTTATTAAAAATCACTACCAAGAGAAATTTTGTGAGCAAAGCTCACAACTGGTCTAGCACCAATCAATTTTTACGCGAGCCTGGATACATCGGTGGCAAAAGTGGCTACACCGACAAAGCCTTAGAGACCGTCATCTCGATGTTTTCCCTACCACTCGGCGAGAATACCGAGCGCCCAGTGGCCATCGTCCTCCTTAAAAGCAAAGACCGGTACCAAGACGTAAAAAACATTTTAAACTATTTAAAGAAAAATGTTTACTATGGTGGCAAAGAAGATGCCAATACCGATTGGGTCCGGGCCAAGACCGACATGCCTGACATTCGCGACCCAGATTTTATCACCATGAATTTTACCGGAGATATCATGCTTGATCGTGGGGTGGAAAATTCGGTCATCAAAAATTTCAACAATGATTTTGGCGCCCTTTTTGAAAACCTAGAAATATTAAAAAAGGCTGACATTAGTTTTGCTAACCTCGAGGGCCCCGTCTCTGATATCGGTCGCGACCGACACAACTTATATTCTTTCCGGATGAATCCGACTGTCATCCCGACTCTAGCTGGAGCTGGTTTTGATATCGTTTCAGTGGCCAACAACCACGTCGGCGATTGGGGCCGAGATGCCTATGCCGACACCTTGTCTCGACTTCAAGAAAATGAAATTCTATACACTGGTGGCGGAGTGAATGCCAAGTCTGCCGAAGAACCGACAGTCATTGAAAAATATGGAATCAAAATTGGCTTCTTGGGATTTTCTGATGTCGGCCCAGATTGGATGAAGGCCACCGACGAACCTGCTCAAGCGGGATTGTTGCTAGCAAGCAACCCTCGTTTTGATGAGATCGTAAAAAACGCTTCAGCCAAAGTAGATTATCTTGTTGTATCTTTCCACTGGGGTGATGAATACAAAGTCATTCACAATGCTCGCCAAGAATTTCTCGCCCATAAAGCCGTGGATGCTGGAGCCAAGCTAGTCATTGGTCACCATCCACACGTCATGGAAGACACCGAAGTATATAAAAATTCTTTCATCGCTTACTCACTCGGTAACTTTATTTTTGATCAAGGCTTTTCACAAAACACAATGCAAGGCATGCTCCTCCAAATCAAACTCGGCCGAGATGGCTCCATGACTACACAAAAAAATATAGTAAAATTAAATAGTGTCTTCCAGCCCGAGAAAATAATCGAGGGCAGAGAAGAGGAAATAAAATTCCAATAAATTTATGATAGAAAAAATAAACCCGATACCTCAAAAAGATGTCGAACCATTAAAACAAACCGCTGAGGGTAAAAAACGTGGAAATATTCTTTTGTCTCGTATTGCCAAAGAAATAGAGATTTTAAAAAAGAAAATTCCACCCATTGAATTAGCAAAAAAAACTAAAGCGATTAAAAAAATTCTTCCATACTTGATGTCATTGGTTCTTGTTGTAGATGAAGGAGTTGGCTATATTAGTAAAAACATAGAATCGTTTTCTAATCAGACAGTTGCAACAAAAGAATTAAAAGAACAAGGAATTACCACGGAACGACGAATGGGATACGTGGCTGGGGTCAGTGAATTTATATATTCTGCTGTGCCTCCTATGGGCTATCAAACTATTCTTGAAGTTCTTAGTGATATACCAGCCAATCTTATGGCCAATTCTAGTGGTATCACTACTCAACAGAAAACAATAGGCGACTGGGAAAAAATAGACGATGATGAAATACCGAGAGAAAATTTTATACCTAGAAAAGAAAACATAGAAAGAGAAGATACTTGGCGTATGTATCTTGGGTTACCCCAAGAACACGGAACATTTTCAGTTTCTAAATTTCAACCAAGAGATGGCAAAGAAGATAAATTTTACTATTCTATAAATAATTGGATTGGTAAATTCATTGAAAACAAAATCATTCAATACAAAGATCAATTAAAGAAATTAAAAGAAGATAAAGAACTATTGGCTACCAGCGATTACACAAAATCTCTCATAACAGGAAAAGACGAAAAAATCAAAGAAACGGAATTAAAACTAGAAAATATTTCTGAAAGCACAATCATTAAAAGACTGGTAGAAATAGCAACTGACCCGAAAAACAAAGGAATAGTTTATGAAGATTTTCCTGTTGTTTCATATCTAGACGAAAAAGACGGTAACAACATTGTTACTACAGAACTTGAGTATGGAAATCGATACGCGATAATGGGCAACTTTAAGCTTTCTTTAGGAAAAGATGAGCGTGGTAACTATATATCTTATTATGACAAATGGGACCTAGCAAACAACCAGCTTGAAGGAATAGTCGGAAAACCTTTTGAAATTTACGACAGAATTTATTACGACCCCAACACATTCGAACCGGTTTCGAATCCTAAAAAATAAAAACAGTTAGAAATAAAATTTTAAATATAAAGTAAATAAAATTGACATACTTTGAACTTGATAGTATAACATCAGCACAAGTGGGGCGTGGCGCCTTGCTTCTTTCTCGAAAGAGAGGTGAAAACAAATGACAGCGAACATCGCTATAATGATGTTCTGCGGCCTCTACATAGAGGCCGTTGCTGGCATATTGTGCTCGGCTGCTCGACGAGAGCAGCTGGGCCAGCTCAAGGTCACTCGGCTGATCTGGAGCATGGCGGCAGTTCTGGGTACCGGAGGACTCATCGTCCTCTTCAACCAGTAACTGCCGCCCGAGCCCCCGCCGTGAAGCTACCGGCGGGGGCGAGGAACAATAAAGTTCTTTTTAAAATTAAAAATCAAAATCTTGTCTCAAGACAAGTCGAATCCGCGAGGGTTCGTCACGGCCTCGTAAAAGATTCGTTCTGCACGAGGCTTTTTTTATTTCGCAATAGCAGCCGCTTCGTCGAATTTTACAGAGAGGAGTTTAGATGCGCCATCCCCGCCTATGGTCACGCCATAAAGTATTCCAGCACGAGACATGGTCTCGCGGTTGTGAGTGACCACGACGAGCTGTGAATGCTTGGAAAGTTTTTCGAGCATGTCGCCATACTTGCGAGAGTTCGCCTCGTCGAGTGCGGCATCGGTCTCATCGAGCACAAGGAATGGTGGTGGGTTTACTTGTGACATAGCAAAAAGAAGTGCAATCGAAGTGAGTGATCTTTCGCCACCAGAAAGAGCCTGAAGTTCTTTGACCTTTTTTTGCGGCAAAGAAACATTGATCTCTACACCCTGTTCAAAAACAAATTTAGAATCTTCCCCTGCCTCACCTTCGACGTATTCCTCATCGATTTCGATAGACTCGTCGCGTTTTATTTTTTTATTTTCTGTTACAATCGACAATGCGCCCGAACCCCCACCAAACATCAAAGTGAAAAATTCTTTAAACTCTATATTGATTTTTTTAATACCTTCTTTAAACTCAATATCAATTTTTTCCTTTAGGTCGGCAATCAATTTCTGTAAAGATTCAATACTCTTGTTCAAATCCTCCAATTCTTTCGTTAAAAATTGATCTCGTTCAGAAGCTTGTTCAAATTCTTTCAATATTTCACTTCCCCCACCGAGTCCCGCATCTTCGAGTTTGATTTTAATTCTTTCGATTTTACGTCTTTGCTCTTCTTTGGTGTTCGAGTCTACTTCCCCCACCAACTCAAAATCTTTATATGCCATGATCTCTGATCCGACGAGGACCATACCCTCTTTGATCTCATTATCAAATGCCTCAAATTCACGACTCAAGTTTACTTCTTTTATATTTACCACCTCGAGTGCACTAGAGAGTTCTTGGTGTTTCACCTTCCATGTAAATTTCTCTCGCTCGAGATCTCGCAAAGCCTCCATGTGTTTATTCAATTCCTCTTTCAAGGCCTCGGCTGATTTAGCGAGAGAGGCTTCTTCTTGTTCCAAGCGAGCAATCTCGGCCAGGGTATTTGTTTGTGAATTTTTTAATTCGATTAGCTCTTGTTCTTCTTGTTGTCTTTTCTCGATTTGCTCTGCTTGTACATCTTTGATTTCATTACCACAAAGCGGACAACGACCAGAGATTTTGACTCGGTGTTCTTTGGCTTCGAGCATACCCTCGATACGTCCGATTTTTCTTTCGAGCTCGTTCTTGAGTGATCGAGTTTCATTAATTTTTTTCTCTAAAGCTCGGAGTTCGTCTATGCGCCCACCTGATGCTCCACCATTTTCTTCTTTAATCCCTTGAAGTTTGAATGAGACTTCATTAAGCTCGGCCGTCAAATTTTTCTTTTCGGCAAGCAAATTCATTTTTTCATTTTCCAAATACACACTCTCGCGCTTGAGATAATCCTTGTAGAGAAGGGCTAACTCGGATTCCATCTCTTTTGCTTTTTCAAATTTTTCTACTTGTTTCTTTAAAAAGTTTAAATGCGGAGCATTTTCTCGGCGGAGCATCGAAACTTCTTTCATATTTAAATTGGTTCGCTCGAGTTTCCTTTCACTTTCCTTTATTTTGTATTGATAGATTTTGAGACCCAACGCATCTTCCACCATAGCCTTTCTTTCCTTTGGGCTTGTATTTAAAATTCGGTCTGCCTCGCCTTGTGATATGATGTGGTGCCCGCTCGAGCCGATATTTACTGAAGCCAAAAGATTGTGAATATCTTTGAGGCGAACTTCGGTGCCGTTTAAAATATAATTGTTTACGCCATCAGGATATACCTCACGCGAGATGCTGATGG
The DNA here is from genome assembly GCA_017984185.1 of Minisyncoccota bacterium. Taxonomy (GTDB): domain Bacteria; phylum Patescibacteriota; class Minisyncoccia; order Phycocordibacterales; family UBA9973; genus UBA9973. The sequence continues at coordinate 8,034 of JAGNZX010000007.1, forward strand.
TGTCGTAATTTAGATTTATATCTTCACCTGTATCATTTGAGAGTTTGAAAATTTTATCAGTGTTATCAAAATATATGGTGACCGAAGCTCTGGAGCCGCCCGGCAAATTCTTGGATCCCTTAAAGATAAGGTCCGAACCAGATTTCCCCCGCATAGACTTGATAGATTGCTCACCCAACACAAAACGCAATGATTCCACCACATTAGACTTTCCAGACCCATTTGGCCCGACAATAGAGACTATTGGACTATTGAACTCCAAAAGGCTCTTCTGGTGAAAAGATTTGAAACCGTTTAATTCTAGGGTCTTGAGCCGCATTGGAATATTCTAACACATTCCTAGATTAATCCATCCAATTTCTGACTTTGAGTGCTGCTTCGGCAGCTTTTTGTTCAGCTTCTTGTTTACTCTTGCCTTTACCTTCAGCGATTAGATTTTTGGCAAAATAAATACCGACTGTAAAATGCTTGTCGTGGTCAGGACCGGCTTCGCTCAAAACTTTGTAAGCTGGAGTCACGTTTACAAACTCTTGGGCTTTTTCTTGGACCAAAGACTTGGCGTCTCGCCAAAGTTTTTTGTTTACGATTTCGTCAGTTTTAGGCAATAAAGTTTTATTTATAAATTTATCTACAGCCACATAACCCTGATCCATATACAATGCACCAACATAAGCTTCATAAGTGTTAGCTAAAATATATTGTCTAGCTTTACCTTTGTCTTTAGTTTCTCCTTTAGATAAAAGTAAAAATTCATTCATACCGATAGCCTCGGCTACAGAAGAAATAATGATTGCGTTCACGAGAGCACTGCGCACCGAAGTCAATTCTCCTTCAGTATAAGTCGGATATTTTTTGTAAAGAAAATCAGTGACCACTAGCTCGAGCACAGCATCGCCCAAAAACTCTAGGCGTTCGTTGTGAGCCAAACCTCGGCTTGGATTTTCATTTATATATGAACGATGAATAAAAGCTTGCTGTAATAAACCTTTATCTGTGAAAACTATCTTTGTTTTTTTCTCAAAATCTGAAAAATTTATCATTGAATTGCTTTATAACTTTATAAACTTTATAACTTTTTACTTATGATCTCCACGGCTTTAGCAATGAGTGGAATAATATCATTATAAATACGAAGCTCTGGAATTTCAGCCAATTCAAACCACCTTGCTCCATCGAGTCCTCCTGACTTTTCAAGCACAAGCTCCTTATACTCACTTTTTGCCAAAAAGTAAACTACTCTTTTCAAACTCTTGCCTTTTTCAGGATGAGTAGCCACATATTCATTTTCGCCGAGTTTTTCTTCTATTAAAATATCAAGTCCGATTTCTGCTTTGAGTTCTCGAATGGTGGCCTGTTCTTCATTTTCACCTTCTTCGATTCCTCCTTTAGAAATCGTCCAATAACCAAAGACATCGTGCACAAAAGCAAACAAGGTTTTACCTTGATGTTCAGAGTAAACAAGCGCCCCTCCCTTTTTTTCTACTGGAAGTTTAGAAATATCGACTGGCTCTTTGCTCTCAGGATTTTTCTTTTTACTTACCTGCTCTTTGCCGGGTTCACCAATCTCTTTATACACAGCACCGAGAACACCGTTCACAAATTTACCAGAATTTTCCCCACCGAAAGTTTTCGCTAATTCGATAGCTTCGTTGATAGCTACTTTGGGTGGCACTTCTTTTCGATCACCAAACAAAAGCTCGGTGAGTCCAAGTCGTAAAATATTTCGGTCAATTATTGAAATCTTATCGATTGGCCAATCTGGAGCAGCCTTCTCGATTATCTCGTCGATAGTTGCACGATTTTTTAAAACTTGATCGATCAAAGCAAAGACAAAATGATCGTCTTCTAGACCAGGAGCAAATTCTTTTAGATTACGATCTAAAATTTCTTTGATTTGTTTGTTTAGAGAAAGATCCTCTTTTTTGTCAGTAGGCAGGCCTGCCTTTCCGGTAGGCAGGAAATCCCACTCAAAAAGTGTTTGTAATACTATTGATCTAGAAAGGTGCCTGTTTGCCATAAAATAATGAACGTAAGTGAATATATTTTATGAGCATCCCGAGCGCTTGTGCGCGAGGGGCGCCATAAACCCGCCTTAGCTTTTAGCTTGAGCTGCCTTTGCTTTCTTTTGCTTCTTTTCTGTCTTTTTAATTAAATCTAAAACCTTTCGTCCACGATAAAATCCGCAAGCTGAACAAACAGTGTGGCCTTTTTTTAGAGCCTGGCAATTATCGCATTTAGCAAAGTTTGTAGCCACGAGTGCATGATGGCTTCGGCGATTCCCTGTATGTGATTTTGTACTTCTCATTCTTACTACCATAATGTGCTATATACTAGCATATTAAATACTAAAAGCAAACGACACAGTGCCAAAAGCTAGCAAAAAAGCTATAAAATGATAATATAAGCTATATGGAAAATGCGGATAAATTGAACGGTTTGAGACATACCTTGGCACACTTACTAGCTGCGGCAGTCGGAGAAATCTATAAATTTGATAAGGTAAAGCTTACCTTGGGTCCTGCCATAGAAAATGGTTTCTATTATGATATTGATTTTGGTGACCAAAAAGTAGCGGATGCTGATTTGAAAAAAATCGAAGATCGAATGCGCAAAATTTTACCAAAATGGACCACTTGGGAACACAAAGAATTATCCAAAGACGAAGCTACCGCCTTTTTCAAAAATGAATATAAAGTAGAATTAATAAATGGCATCGTCGAGCGCGGTGAAAAAATAACTGCGTACACTTGTGGTGGTTTTACCGACTTATGCCGAGGCGGACATACCGAGCACCCCGCCACAGACATAAACCCAGAGGCTTTCAAGCTCGACCGAGTAGCCGGCGCATATTGGCGCGGAGATGAGAAAAACAAAATGCTGACTCGTATTTACGGACTTGCCTTTGAGACTAAAGAAGAGTTGAATGCTTATATTTTCCAACAAGAGGAGGCGCTGAAAAGAGACCACCGTGAACTTGGTAAGAAATTAGAACTCTTTACTTTTGACGAAGAGATAGGCAAAGGTTTGCCTATCTGGCTTCCAAACGGAACCATTATAAAAGAAGAATTAGAAAACTGGGCCAAGGAAACTGAAAACAAGCGTGGCTACAAAAGAGTTAGTACTCCGATAATAACTAAAGAAAACCTTTTTTATACATCCGGACACTTACCTCTTTATAAAGAAAGCATGTATGCACCGATATCTATCGAGGAAGAAAACTATTATATCAAGCCAATGAATTGCCCTTTTCACCACAAGGTCTTCTCTGCTCTCCCTCGAACCTATAAAGAACTTCCTTTGCGCCTCGCAGAATATGGATGGTGCCATAGATACGAAGATTCCGGAAGTCTATTTGGACTTATGAGAGTCCGTGGAATGCAAATGAATGATGCTCACCTTTATGTAACACCTGAACAAGCAATACAAGAATTCGTAGACGTTATTAAACTTCATGAATACTATTACAAAGTTCTCGGTATAGAAAAATATGAGATGGAACTAGCTCTTCGTGACCCAAAAAAGCTAGATAAATATCATGGTGAAGAATCAGACTGGAAAATAGCAGAAGAGATGACAATGAAAGCAATGGAGCTTTCTGGTGTTCCATTTAAAGTCGTTCATGAAGGGGCAGCATTCTACGGACCAAAAATGGATTTTCAAATTTATTCTTCTATAGGTAGATCTTTTACTGCTTCTACAAATCAACTAGACCTATACATGGGAAAACGATTTGGACTAGAATACACAGACAAGGATGGTAGCAAGAAAACCCCATTTATAATACACCGTGCGCCACTAGGAACACATGAAAGATTTATAGGTTTCTTAATTGAACACTTTGCTGGAAACTTCCCTATCTGGCTATCACCCGTGCAAGTAAAAATAATTCCGGTGCGAGAAAACCACAATGAATATGCTAAAAAAGTTTACGAAATGTTAAAAGAAAATAATATTCGGGCAGAATTTGACGACAAAGATGAAAACTTGGGCACCAAAGTCCGTGATGCCAAAAATAACAAAATCCCCTACTGGATTGTCGTTGGTGATAAAGAAATCGCCGAGTCAAAAGTCACTCTCGAGTCCCGCGATGCCGGCAACCTGGGTCAAATATCTCAAGCTGAAATGCTCGCTAAATTCTTAGCGGAAATAAAGAATAAAAAATAATACCGAAATTCATGACACCGGAATCTAGAAAATTTGACAGACCTGGGTTTCTTAAAAAAGAAGTTAAAACAGTACCGCTAGCTCGTTCTATTGTACTTCAAGTTCAAGAGTTAAGGAATTTACCTAAAAATATATTAGATAAAGTTCCGAAGGGATATGTAATAAAAGAATACGATACTTCCTTACAAGATATGCTTGTTTGGTACTTTAGGGAAGAATTCCCAGATATGCCTATGGTTTTAAGTATAAAAGAAATTCTTCAAGAGAAAAACAAAAAAGAACCGAATTTGGAAGAACTAATTAATTATATTGAAAATAGTGGCTATGAGTTTCGAACACGAGATGGAAAATCTATTAGAGACCACATTACATACATAGAACAAGAATCACGACCTTTGGCAGTAGCGAAAAGATTGAAGAAACGTCAAGAATTTCAAAGGGATTTCTTTAAGGATACTTTGCCAAATTTTGTATTAGAAAGCCAATTTATCATAGGATCAAAAGATGAAAAATCTCCTGAGCATATTTACGAAATTCAGCCAAAGATTTACGCAAGTATTGATTTGGGAAACATTATGAAAGTTTTCTTGCATAGTATTTACAGTGAGGAAGAAGAAGTTCGTATTATTATGGCAGGCGACTTTCTTATGGATTCTTTAAAAAAAGAATTTGGAAAGGATAACGATAAAATGAAAAGCCTAATAGATCAACTGAAAGCGTTTGCTTTAAAACTTGAACAGCTATTAGAAGGACCCGGGTATACACTAGATTATTCTGGTAATTTTAATTTAATTGTTACACCAGAAGGAATATTGAAATTAACTGATACAAATTATTTACAGACAAGCAAACATGGCGATAGTGCAACACCAACATATGATACTGCCGGAGAAACAACAAAACGCATGGTATTGGTCCTTAACTATGTCGTTAAAAAATTAGAAGAAGAAATTAAAAACAAAAAATAATATGTGGCTTATTTTAGCTGTTAGTATGGGTATCGGATTTTATATGTATGGCCTACCAGGCATAATACTCGGCCTAGTTGCCGGAGTAGCTATCTACATGGTGACGGTGATGCTTTCGATTTAGTTTCTGCCATAAGTCGGACTTATGGCAGAATACTAGTTTTTATTTAATATTTCGAGCAATTTTTCCATCGCCCTACCTCGATGAGATATTTTATTTTTTTCTTCAGCAGAAAATTCTATTAAAGGACGGTCAGTCCCGTCCACTTTTGTAAAAAAATCAAAATGACGATCTCCATGGTCTTTTAGAGTTGGGGCTACAATATCTCCACACATTACCCCTTCGGCTACAATAGTATCATTTTCGGCTCTACATAAAGCCAATCTACAAATAGCTTTTATTCTGGTGCCAGCAAATTTATTCCCCATTTCATATGGAGTAAGGTGTTTAAAAAAATCTTTCATGTATGGACCGGGGAAACCACCAAGATAATCAAGGTGAACAGAAACATCATCCACTAAAAGTGGTTGTTTAAAAAATTCATAAGCCTTTTTAACCTTGTAATTCAATATCTCCTCGGCATCACCCTGAATTTCTGGTTCATCAAAGATGGCTTGTTCGCAATCAAAAAATTCTGAAAGTCCAAGAGATAATTCTCGAAACTTCATTATATTTCCAGTAACAATTAAAAGCTTGGGCTTCATTAAATTTAGATATCAATCTCGGCTAGTTTTGCATTGGATTGGATGAAAGACTTGCGAGGAGGAACTTCGGAGCCCATGAGAATATCGAAAATTTCATTGGCTTCTTCGGCGTCGGCGATATCAACGCGCTTGAGGATGCGATTCTTTGGATCCATGGTTGTCTCCCAAAGTTCTTCTGGGTTCATTTCTCCGAGACCTTTAAAGCGCTGAATGTGGAATTTATTAGATTTTACTTTCACCTCTTCTGTTTCTTCTTCGGCTGGGGCCTCGTCGGCACTTTCAACTTCTTGTATCTCGCTTACGTCTGCACTCTTGCCGACGATTTTTAATTTATCTTCATCGGTGTAAGCATAAGAAATTTCTTTTCCTTTTTTGATTTTATAAAGTGGGGGTTGAGCGATATAAATATACCCCGCTTCAATCACTTGGCGAAAATGACGGTAGAAAAGAGTGAGTAGTAGTGTGCGGATGTGTGAACCGTCCACGTCGGCATCTGTAGCAATAATTATTTTATGGTAACGAATTTTTTCAATGTCAAAAGTATCTCCAATCGAGGTACCCATAGCAATGACGAGAGATTTCACTTCTTTGGAAGCGAGCATCTTGTCGATACGAGCCCGTTCCACGTTTAAAATCTTTCCACGAAGCGGGAGTATGGCTTGGGTGCGACGATCGCGTCCTTGCTTGGCAGAACCTCCTGCCGAGTCTCCCTCTACCAAGAATATTTCGGATTCAGAAGCATCTTTACTTTGGCAGTCAGCGAGCTTTCCAGGCAAAGTCATCCCTTCGAGCGCTCCTTTACGCAAGATTGAATCCTTGGCTGCTTTAGCTG
>JAGNZX010000008.1 GCA_017984185.1 Minisyncoccota bacterium
GAGCTTTTAGTGAAAATCAATTGGCAGTTATTTTCTTTAGCATCCACACGACTTTGATTGGGCTCACTCTATACTGGATGCGTCGCTACGTCTTGTATTCTCCAGCGATACAAAATCCAGAAATCAGCCGTCGCGAAATTCGCGGGAGTACCATTCGCACTCTGGTGCCAGTATTTTTTGCCGTAGTCGCTGCAGTCTTGTCTTTCTATAGCACAGACCTTTCCTTGGTCCTCCTCACTTTCATTGTCCTCTTCAATCTTTCTTCTTCCAGCACCCGCCTATTTGAAAGCATGTTAAAATTTCTCCACAAACTTTTCTTTGGCGAAGACACCAAAGGCCATTTTGCTGACTAATTATTTTCTCGGTCAAGTCTTTTGGCTTCAGCCCAAGCTAGTTCGTATATTTTTTTCATAGCGTCAGCTATCTCGTGTGATTCGATGATGATGCCGAGCTTTTCTCGCCACGATGCAATCATTACTTTATCGTCATAGATATTTATTTCTGGAGAAAAATTAAATTTGTCTTTGGGAACCAAGGCGGATTCACGCAATTCATCTTTATCAGATTTTTTTCTATCTCGCCCAGCTTCGTTGTTTGGGATAATCGCTCTTATGGCGATACCCTTTTCTGATCTTCTTTTGTAGTATTCTGGGAAATATCCAGGTAAACCTGAATGCATATCCCCCACACTGGCATAAGCCCGGATTGGTTCTCTGGAAGTCAGGGTGTCTTCGTATACTTTCTCCATACCCTCTCGCCCTTCGTAAAACATTACCTTGGGCCGACTGCCGACATTGTGAATTGATTTGAGTTGAGGTAATAAAATATTTTTCACCTCTTCTAGATCGTTTTTTTTCTTGGCCAATTCATTTTCGATGTAATTTTTCAAATTGTCAGGTGATTCGACTACGTATTCTTGTTTGGGTTCTTTCCCGGTGAGGGTCACTAAACCTTTTTCAAACAGAGAACTCAATATATCATAAGCTGTGGTCCGGACTATATGAGCTTTACGAGCAATTTTTGAAGCTGTGCCTTGCCCTAGAGATAAAATAGCCAGATATACGTCCGCTTCTTTGGGTTTTAGCCCGATACCTATTAGTAAATTTTTTAAGTCTTTATTTTCTTCTACCATACATAAAGTATACTCGTTAAAATTAATGTGTCAATCTTTTTCGACAGAAATATGTGATATTTAAAGAATAGCTTGTTAAATATAGCTTATTCATTGCTTTTATTGACGAAATTCATTGACAATATGTGTAAAAATTGTTATTATATACGCATGATTAAAAAAATAGAAATCGGAATAGCTGGAAGAGGGTTGAATAAATCTTCATTTAGTTGGATAGAGGGGCTAGCTAGTCGCCTTTTGATCAAGGTTTCTGTTTTGACGAGACCAGATGGTAGTATTAGAGTTACAGCTGAGGGTGAGGCACAGGACCTGGAAGCCTTGGCCAAAAAAATTCATCATGGCGGTATATTTTCTTCAGTTGAAAATTTCTTCATCACCTGGAGTGAATCAAGTGAAGAAAAATTTGCACCATTAGTAAATTATTAAAAATAAAAATTATATGCAAAAAACACATTCAACAGGTTCAGTGCAAGCTTGTAAAACTTGTAAAAATGATTTCGAAACAAGAAAAGAAGATTTGATTTTTTACGAACAAGTCAAGACTGTACCTCCGGTAGATTGCCCGGATTGCCGAGCTATGAAGCGTTTGGCTTTTCGAAATGAAAGAACTTTTTACAAAAGACAATGTAGTCTGTGTCAGAAAGATATAATTTCTCTGTATGCTAGTGACTCCCCTTTCCCTGTGTATTGTCATGAATGTTGGTGGAGCGATAAATGGGATCCAAAAAGTCTCGGGCAAGATTACAATCCAAATAAATCTTTTCTCGAACAATACAGAGAGCTTCAATTAAAAGTTCCCAGACTCGCACTCATGATGCTCAATTCAGTGCGTTGTGATTACACCAACGGTGCTTCGGACAACAAAGATTGTTATTTAATTTTTGCGGCCGAATACAACGAGGATTGTATGTATAGTCGCTTGATTCAGAAATGCAAAGGTTGTGTCGACAATGCTTTTATTCATCAATCTGAACTTTGTTATGAATGCATAGATACCCGGGAGTGCTTCAAGTGTATGTATTGCGAGCAATGTCAGTCTTCGACGGACTTACTTTTTTGTTACAATGTGCGCAATTCCAACAATTGTATTTTCTGTGTGAATGGACGCAATCTTTCCAATTCAATTTTAAATGTAAAATACAGCAAAGAAGAATTTGAACAAAAGAAAAATGAAATTTTATCTAGTTATGAAAATATTGAAAAAGCTAAAAAAGAGTTTGCCGAATTAAAGAGTAAGGCTTTGGTGAAATATGCTTCGGCTACCAAGTGCAACAATGTCACCGGAGATTATATGCACAATTGTTATGATGGCGTCAGGGTTTTCGATACTACTGGTGCAAAGAATTGTTCTTATGTAGCTGACACCGAAGAATCAATCGATAGTATGGATTGTAATAATTTTTATTACAAAAACGAACTTTGTTACAACTTGATGGGAGTATTACAATGCAGTAAATCGAAAAATTCTGCGTATATTTTTTATTGCAACGAAGTCGAATATTCAGAAAATTGTCACAATTTGACGAGCGCTATCGGTTGCAACGCTATTCGCAAAGGGCAATATATGATTTTAAACAAAGAATATAGCAAAGAAGAATATCAGAAAATTAAAAATATGATTGACGAGTCTATGAAACAAGATGGCTCCTACGGTCAGTTTTTCCCACCAGCTTTATCCCCTTTTGGTTTTAACGAAACACTTGGTTTTGATTATTATAAAATTACTGCCGAAGAAGCCAAGGAAAAAGGTTTTAATTGGCAAGATAAAGCTATCGGCACATACGGTAAAGAGACAATCAAAACAGAAGACATGCCTAAAACTATTGGTGAGGTTAGTGAAGATATTTTAAATCAAATTTTAGTTTGCGTAGATTGTAAAAAGAATTTTCGTATTACCAAATCCGAATTTGATTTTTACAAAAGAATTGGTTTACCACTACCCCGCAAAGATTTTGAATGTCGGCACGGTGATCGTATGAAGAAAAGAAACCCACGAGCACTGTGGCACCGTTCTTGTATGTGTGACTTGAAAACTCACTCACACGGTGTAGAAAAATGTATAGAAGAATTTGAAACTAGTTATTCCCCAGAAAGACCCGAGATTGTTTATTGTGAAAAATGCTACCAGCAAGAAGTTTCCTAAAATTGTGTTAAAATTCTAATAATGGAATACAAAATATTTTTGGGATATTTGGCGGTAGTGATAGAAATATTTAGTTATGTTGTTTACCTTTTTGGAATTTGGAAAGGAAAAACAAAACCCCATGCTTTTACTTGGCTGGTTTGGGGCACTTTAAATATTGTTGCCTTTGTCGCTGTTTTAATTTCTGGCGGTGAAGCCGGCAGCTGGGTTCTAGGGGTGAATGCTCTGTTTTGCTTTCTGATTTCCGGTATTGGTTTTTGGCAGAAACATGTTGAATATGACAAATATGATTGGCTGGCCTTAACAGGAGCGTTGTTCGGAGCATTTTTGTGGTGGTTAACAAAAAATCCGCTATATGCTGTCATATTAGTTGCTCTTTCGGATGCCACTGGCTCAATCCCCTTATTTCGAAAAGCTTATCGTGCACCATTTGAAGAGAATATCACTGCTTTTGCCATCGGAATGATTTACTACCCCATAGCCATTTTAGCCCTAAACACGTTGTCTCTAACAACATGGCTTTATCCAGTCGTGGTGTTTTTATTAGATGGAGCTTTGGTGGCTTTAGTTTTCGTTCGTCGTTTAAAAATAAAACAATAATCTATTTTTAATCTACGCTATTGCGTAGACATACTTTACTTAACTAAAGTAGAAAGAAAATTGAAACAAGGGCGAAGAAAAATAAAATTTCGTATTTAGAATAGTATGGAATAAATCCTCGCACTTTTAAATTAGAGAATGGTCGAAATGGCCAAGAATCACTATCGGAAATTGTATCCAAGAAGATGTGTCCAAGGTGACTCAATCCTGCCACAAAGGCAATTGCCGGAGAAAAAACAAAATAAGCTATAGTGGTGGTTAGAAATACTGAAAAGAGAGTATGCAGAAATCCTCTCTGGTCATTAAATGAATCTTCAGAGTCAGTGGTTGCTTGCCAAAAAGTTTTCCAATCTTTTAATTTTCCGTGTTTAGCCAAAGCAATAAAATGATCACAATCAAGCAACACTGAAACTGATGTTGCTAAAATGTAATTGCCAGTAATTTTTCCAATAATTAAACCTAGAGCAAAATGATTTGGAATAGTCATGATTTTATTTTTTCTTTGAATTCACTCCGTGTTTAGAGTGTAGTTTCTCCACTTCTTTTTCTTCGAGTTCTTCTTTCTTTTCTTTAGCTTTATCTCCTAGGGCTTTGAGTTCGGCGTCCGAGAGCTTGTTTAAGGACATGACCAGCTTGCTGAGTTCTTCGACGGTGTTTTTGGATGGATCTTCAAGGACCTCTTCCAATAAAGCATGCAAAATTGAGCCCATACGAGGCCCAGGAGCTATTTTCATGTCCTTTATGAGGTATTCGCCATCTATCTTGAGTTGCCCCACGGAAATCGGATCACGGAGCGCTTCTTCAATCATGGCAAAATATTTTCGAAGACGATATGGTGCTTCTTTCTTTTTCATACCAACACGATCGCATTCTCGGATGTTCATAAGTAGCCAAATATTTTCTACGCCAACCTTGGCGATGATTCGGCGGACTGCAGACAGAGTGATGAGTTCGGTGTCAGAAAAAAACATATGACTACGGACAAATTTTTCTACGAGCTCAATTTCTTTTTTCGGAAATTTCATTCGCTCCATTATTTTCACCGCCATCCGAGCCCCGATGACTTCGTGACCATAGAAGGTATATTTCTTTTTGGTTTTGTCAGTAGACAGTCGGCGAGATCGAGGTTTACCGATATCGTGAAAAAGCGCTGCCACCCTTATTTCTAAAGGCCATTTCTTGTCGGCGGCGTGTTGGCAGGCCATCAATAGGTGGTTCCAGACATCATAGATATGTTCTCCACTTTGTTCACAACCTATTCCCTCTTCAAGTTCTGGGATGATATTTTTAAGCAAGCCAAATTTTTGTAACAGCATCACTCCCGCGCTCGGGCTATCTGACATCATTATTTTTACAAACTCATCGCGAATTCTTTCAGCCGAAATTTTTTTAATCAGTTCAGAATTTTTTTCAATACTGATATAAGTTTCTTGAGCTAGAGAAAAATTTAATTGGCAAGAAAAACGAATCGCGCGAAGCATTCGTAAAGCGTCTTCGTTGAATCGATCATCTGGTTCCCCTACTGCTCGTAAGACCTTATCCTTGATGTCTTTTAAGCCGTTGAATAGGTCTACCAGGTGTCCGTTAGAGTCTAGTGCTAGCGCATTTGCGGTAAAGTCGCGTCTTTTAAGGTCGTCTTCTAGCTTGGTGCTGAATTTAACCTCATCCGGGTGTCTGAAATCGCTATAAGTAGTCTCGATTCGGTATGGGGTGACTTCTATTTGCATTGTTTCACCTGAAACATTGGTGCTCTTTGTTTCACGAGGAACAATTACCATTACGGTCCCAAAGGCGTTTTCATAGACTGTCTTCTCGAATAGGCCAATGATCTCATCTGGTTTAGCATTGGTGGTTATATCCCAATCCTTCGGCCCCCTACCCATGATTATATCTCGGACGCATCCCCCGACTAGGTACGCCTCAAAACCAGCCTTCTCTAGGGTGTTTGTTACATGTGAAACTTCTGCTGGAATCTTGCCTATTAAATTTTTAGTATTTGTTTCCAATTTGGAAATTGTGCGGCTAGGGAGAATCGAACTCCCGTCTCATCCTTGGCAAGGACGTGTTCTACCACTAAACCATAACCGCTAAATTACTGTTTAATTTGTTAATTATATACGAAATTATATATATTGCAATTATATATTTAAACCTTAATAAATAAAGATATTTTACTATTTATCAAAGTTAATGTATACTTCTTGTGTTAGCTGTTTTGTTTGCACCCGTAGTGAAATGGATATCACAACAGTCTTCGGAACTGTCGTTGGGGGTTCGAATCCCTCCGGGTGCACATATATCTTGTCCTTTTAAATAATCATTAGTGCACAAGGATTTTGTGGGAAACTGGGGATAACTATGTTGGCAATGTTGATAAAGGACATATCCCGCAGTTGTCTTTTAGTGGGTGTTTTGATTAAAATACGTTGTAATATAAGGATATAATCGTTAAAGACAATATAAAGTGTATAAAAGTTTCACGTGAAACATGTTTCTTATGAAACAGTATATATATGCCCAAAGTTTTTACTTCAGAAAAACAAAAAATAGGGGAAATTGGAGAAAGTGAAGCCGTTGCGTTTCTCGTGAAACAGGGTTTTAGGATTTTAGATAGAAACTATACAAAAAAGTGGGGGGAGATTGATGTAGTTGCAGAAAAAGGGGACAAAGTTTATTTTATTGAAGTTAAAAGTGTTTCACGTGACAGACTGGATAATGTTTCATATGGAACAGACGAATATAGACCCGAAGACAACATGCATCCTTGGAAACTGCAACGAATGTCTAGGACAATTCAAACTTATCTTTTGTCAAAAAACATTCCGGATGAAAAAGAATGGCAAGTGGATCTGTTGGTTGTTTATTTAGATTTAAACAACAATAAATCTTTAATAAAAGTGGTCAGTGATATTATTTTGTGATATAGTAGAAAAGCAAAAAGTTTAAGCGGGCTTGCCCGTCGAAGCTTTGGCAAAGACGGGCTGTAGTATATCGGTTGTACAAGTGCTTTGGGAGCATTTAGGCTGGGTTCGACTCCCAGCAGCCCGACCAGTTAAAGTCATAAAAGTATTGTAAAATAAGGCTTTAATGATATATTGAATATAAGCGGGATTAGTTTACTGGTAAAACATCAGTTTTCCAAACTGAGGTAAAGGGTTCGATTCCCTTATCCCGCACTAGAAACAAATGAACCGAGGCATGTCCTCGGTGATTTTGTTTTTTGCTGGGTTAGGGAAGCGAAAGACGGAGGCCGACGGGCCGAGTCGGGGTCGAGAGATTTTTCAGTAGAAAAATACTCGTGACCGATTCCCTTATCCCGCACCAAACAAAAAACTAGAAAGGATTTTTTGCCCCTATAACCTCAAAGTGTAAGTGGGGTCCAGTTGAACGTCCTGTATTTCCAACATAACCAATAGTTTCTCCTTGTGAAACCGTAGCACCCGGAGAAGTACCTAGCTTCGACATGTGACCATATAAAGTTTTTACGCCATTTGGGTGCTGAACAACAACATAGTTACCAAATCCGCCATTGTAGCCATTTCTAGCGATCAAGACTACACCACCAGCAGAAGCACGAATTTTTGTTCCAGTAGGAGCTGCTAAGTCTACACCCTTGTGTCCTGGCTTTACTCCTCGCGATTTTATAGCACTTGGAACTGGGTTTACAAAATAACCAACCACACTTGGCACCTTTGAAGATCCCTTGCTTGCTATGTTGTTTGTGCTCTTTGGCTTGGTTTCATTCAGCATGTGCGCCCCTGGAACCAATATCTTTTCACCAACTATAAGTTTTGCGTCTGTTTCTAGGTGGTTAGCATCAAGGATATCTTCTATGTCAATTTTGTACTTTGTGGCTATGCCTTTTAAGGTGTCTCCTTTGGTTACTGTGTGTTCTAGTCCAGATATTGGTAGGATCAAGAGAATATCACCCTCTTTTAGCTTCTCACCTTTTTTCATGTCGTTGGCGGCTAAAATAGTATCAACCGATACGTCAAACATCGTTGCTACCTGTGATACAGTGTCACCACTTCTTACTACATATATGCTTATTTCGCCAGCGTCGAAGTCTAAAACGTCTGAAGTGCTCATTGGTCCAGTTTCTGGTAAAAGGGCATTATTTGCCACTATATTTAGGTTAGAATCCTCATAGACTTCTTTATTGTTGTCTTGCAAGAATGCCACAGAAGAAGTGTTGGCTTGTAATAGGGGTATGGTTTGAGAATTGTTAGTTGAATCTTCTATGTTTGGGATGTTTGTCTGTGCAAGGGCTTGGTTATTTAACAAGGAAGACAAAAAAGACGCCTCTACTTTAAGGGGTGCCAAAAACAGCCCAGTTGACAAAAAAGTGGCTAAAACAAAGGTTAAAATTGTATTTTTGAGTTTTATAAAACAAGCTATTTATCATGAGAATTCCTATTTTAGCCTTAATTTAAGGGCTAAAACTACAGAACGACCCAAAATGGTCTGTAAACAAAGGTTCTCACGATGGTTACTGTCATGTCTGGTTTTCGGTTAGCTCGTGCCGGGCCTCTCTGCTGGGGTTATTAACAATGGTAGCCCTCCAAGAGGCCAAAGTCAACCCATCTGTGGATAACCTTTTTGGGCGATTTTGTGCTATTATTTGGTTACTTATGTTAGACAAGAAAAAAATTAAAGAGAAATTAGAGAAAGAACGAGAAATGCTTTTGGAAGAATTGAGGGGTATGGGTAAATTTGACCAAGAAACAGGAGTATGGGAGGCGATTCCATCTGAACAAAATGTCCCAGAAACAGACCAGAATGATATGGCCGACCGGTTTGAGGATTTTGAAGCGAGAAGTTCAATGACCAAGACCCTGGCTCCACGACTCGCTGACGTTCTAAAGGCGCTCAAAGATCTAAACAAAGAATCTTTTGGAAGATGTATGGTGTGTAAAAAAGATATCGAGAGTGCTCGTTTGGAAGCAAATCCAGCAGCTCGGACTTGCAAAGTCCACATGGAGGTTTAAAATATATACATGTCTTTCGCTAAAGTTTACTCAGCCCAAGTTAATCTACTAACTGGAGCTATCGTGACGATAGAAGTCGACTTGTCTCGTGGTTTGCATGCGTTTAGCGTGGTGGGGTTGCCGGACAAAGCCGTCGACGAATCCAGGGACCGGGTGAGTGGGGCTATAAAAAATTCTGGTTATAAATCTCCAAAAGCTCAAAATAAGAAAATAATTGTTTCACTTTCACCGGCTGACCTCAAAAAAGAGGGGCCGTTTTTTGATTTAGGAATTGCATTGTCGTATATGTTGGCAGCCGGAGAGATTAAATTTAATTCCGAAAAAAAGATTTTTCTTGGTGAGCTCGGACTTGATGGGACCTTGCGTAGGATACGCGGGGCATTGCCTTTGGCGCAAGAAGCTAAACGAAAAGGTTTTGAAGAAATATATTTACCACTTGAAAATGCTGAAGAAGCAGCACTGGTGGAGGGGTTAAAAATTTTTGGGGCAAGCAGCTTGAAAGAAGTAGTAGCACACTTGAACGAAAGTAAAATTTTAAATAAAAATGATTCTGATGAAGACGAGATGGGAATGCCTATGGTGAGATTTGGTAAAAAAATATCTGAACAAACGAAAACAAAAATAAATTATACAAGAGAAATACAAGCTGGAGATTTTTCTGACATCAAGGGTCAAGAAGGAGCAAAACGTGGACTCGAGATCGCCGCGGCTGGTGGACATAATATTGCTATGTATGGTCCACCCGGGACAGGCAAGACCATGCTCGCGCGCGTTTTTTCTGGGTTACTTCCAAATTTGAGCACGGAAGAAGTTTTAGAAATTACTGGTATTCATTCAGTGGCTGGAGCGACACAAGGTGAGCTGGTTTGTTTTCCACCATTTCGCGCACCGCACCATACTTCATCTTATGTATCACTGATTGGTGGGGGAACTTATCCGAAACCCGGGGAAGTGACACTGGCGCACCGCGGGGTTTTGTTTTTGGACGAATTTCCTGAATTTGAAAAGAGAGTGATTGAATCTTTACGTCAGCCACTCGAAGACAATATCGTCTCCATTTCTCGCGCCAAAGGCTCGGCGATATTTCCGTCAAATTTTATTTTAGTGGCAGCGATGAATCCTTGTCCGTGTGGCAATGCTGGATCGAAAAATAAAGTTTGCATCTGCAAGCCATCAGACTTGGATCGGTATAAAAGAAAATTGTCTGGACCGATTATGGATCGTATCGATCTTTGGGTTTCGGTCGGCAATGTAGACTATAAAAAATTGGGAAGCGAGAGTAGTGGAGAAAGTAGTGACAAAATAAAAGAAAGAGTAAAGAGCGCACGGAATATGCAAAAAGAAAGATTTGTTAAACTTAACCGAAAAATAAATACCAATAGTGAAATGAATGTGAAAGATTTGTCGAGTATTATAAAACTTGAAAAAGAAGTGCGAGATTTGCTTGATGATAGCGCCGAAAGACTTGGTCTTTCGGCGCGGGCTTACCACCGCGTCATCAAAATCGCTCGCACCATTGCTGACCTAGAAAATTCCGACGAAATAAAATCCAATCATATTTTAGAAGCCATCCAATATCGACCGAAAGTAAATAATTAAAAATCTGATAGAATATTGTCATGCAAAATTTGAATTCAAAAATTGTTTTAAATAATGGAGTAGAAATGCCGATAATTGGTTTTGGGGTTTTCAGATTGGCCGAAGGTGAGGAAGTTTATAATACCGTCAAGAATGCACTTTTGGCTGGTTATCGGTTGATTGATACAGCATCACAATATAAAAATGAAGAAGGTGTCGGTCGGGCTATCCGAGAATCTGGAATTCCTCGAGAAGAAATCTTTGTTACGACCAAGCTGTGGAACACAGACCAAGGATACGAAAGTGCCTTGAAGGCTATAGATGTTTCACTGGCCAAGCTCGGACTCGATTATGTAGACCTGTATTTGATTCACTGGCCGACAGCAACAGGTGAACTGCGAACAGGAGAGAGTATAAACAAAAGAGAAGAGACCTGGAGAGCAATGGAGGAAATTTATAAATCTGGGAAAGCTAAAGCAATTGGCGTCTCCAACTATATGATCAACCACCTCGAAGATATGAAGAGGTATCACAAGGTTGTTCCGGCAGTTAATCAGTTTGAATTTCATCCGTTTTTATATTTAGAAGAGTTAATCAACTACTGTAAACAAAATGGTATTGCCGTCGAGGCACATTCGCCATTCTTTGATTGCAAGGGGGCTGACAATGAAGTTATTCAAAAGCTGGCAACAAAATACAATAAGACTTGGACCCAAATTGTTTTACGTTGGAGCATTCAACACGGAGCTATACCCATACCAAAATCTGCACAAATAAAACGCATAAAAGAAAATTTAAATGTTTATGATTTTGAAATTTCCGCCGAAGATATGCAGGCACTAAATGGACTTAGTCAAAATTTTCATGCCCGAGTTGACCCGACAAATTTTAAATAGATATGTTATTATTTTTTTATGCCAGACGATAAATTTCCAAAACCAACACCAAGTACACCAGAAGAACCAAAAAGACTTTTTGTGTCTTTAGATGATGGGTTTTCTCCAGAAATACTTATTCAGCATATTAAGGAAAAAAAAGAGTGTGCTTTCATCGTTGGTAAAGATGGCGGAATTTTTTTAGGAACAAACCACAAAAATATGACGGGAGGTTTATCAGGCACAGCCTTTTGGGTTAATGATGGTTATGTAAGAAATACAAGACCACAACCTTATGAAATTTTTTACTCAGGTTCGTGGAGCTTAAGTTCGCAACATTTATATACTATGCTGAACACAGAAGAGCTTCAAAAAGGTATTGGAATAAAAATCATTAAATACTTGGAATCTATTGGGCTAAATAATAAGTAAGACTTATCCACAGGTGGGGTGTTGACAGGTGAACGCTCGTTCACTTATACTATATTCATGACCGTGTCGCAGGTCAGATTAGTAAAATTAAAATAAAAATATGTCGCAAACACAATATTTAAAAATGTTAGATAAAGAGATACAAAAGATTAATAAAAAAATTGATGCTAAAATATTGCAAGGGAAAGAGTATCGAAAAGAGGCGAGAGATCATCGATTGCTTTTGCAAAAAGTTCGTTTTCACACTCGAAAGAGTTTGGCCAATAGGTTTGTGAGTTTGTTTTTTCGGAAAGATATTTTAAGTGGTCATAGTTATGCTTAATAAATTTTAAAATGCGTAGTCCATATCAAGAAAAAATTGAAAAGTTTTTTAGCAACAACAATCGGATGCCGACGTATTCAGAAATGATGAAATTGTTTGGTTTCAAATCTAAGAACGCAGTTTTTAAAGTTGTTGAAAAATTAATTGATGCAGGGATGGTGGCCAAGGATCACCTTGGCAGACTGGTTCCAACAGATGCTTTTGGAGAAATACAAATGGCTGGGTCGGTGACAGCAGGACTGCCCGCAACGGTGGAAGAAGAAATGGCCGAAACTATTTCGCTCGAAGGAATGCTCGTGAAAAATAAAGCACTCACATACATGCTCGAAGTGGATGGTGACTCGATGATCGATGCGCACATAGAAAGAGGTGATATGGTGCTAGTTGAAAAAACAAATTCAGCCAAAGATATGCAAATCGTTATCGCCGAAGTAGATGGTGAATACACAATGAAATATTTCCGTAAAAAAGGGGACAAGGCTTGGCTCGAGCCAGCTAATAAAAATTATTCACCGATTTATCCAGAGCACAGTTTAAACGTGATTGCGGTTTTGAAAGCGGTGATCAGGAAATATTAATTTTAAATTATAAAACAAAAACACCCGAAAGGGTGTTTTTGTGCTTAATCTCGAGATTAAAATTATGAAACCATATCCTTCAAACCTTTTGCAGGTCGGAATTTTGGAACTCTCTTTGCAGCTACTTTGACTTGCTCTCCAGTCTTTGGATTGCGAGCCATACGAGCAGCACGTTGTTTTACAGAGAAGATACCAAAACCAGCTATTGATACTTCTTCTCCTTTTTTAAGAGTAGAAACGATAGCATCAAAAAGACTGTCTACGACTTCCTCGGCTTGTACTTTCGTACCACCAAGCTTTCCATGTACTAACTCAGCTAATGCTTGTTTATTCATATAAATTTAGGTTTTAGCTTTTTAGCTAGTTAGCTAATTAGCTATACACCCATAAGCTATTAATAATGTCTCGACCAGTTTGCTTATACAATTGTCTACTATTCATTATATAACAAGGGTATTTTGATGCAATAGCTAGGGTATTTATGCAATTGAGTTCCAAATTACCTCAAACATCTCTTTGTGTAACTCAATTATGCTTTTGTTTTCTATAATTATTGTTTTATAGGGAGGAGTTAACTCAAAAGTTATCAATTTATTGGGCAATAAAACCGTGTCGACGTTTAATGGATTACTTTTTGGTAGTATTTTAACAGTTTGATTATAGTTTCTCTCTAATCTCTTGTGCTCTTTGGCAATTTCTGAGTCCTGGAATAGAAGACGGATTTTGATATTCAATTTGGACCTTTCTTCTATGTATTTCTGAGCAAAATTTGAATCCAAGTTATACCACTTTTCTTGATTGGTTATCACTAAATAATCCTCATTTGTCTTTATATCTTTTAATGTTTCAAGGTAAACATTGTGCATAGATTCTAATCCAGAATAGTATTTTATGGTGCTCTCACCACCCTTTAATTTGTAAAGAGCCATAAATTCAGGTAATTTACTTTGAAATTCACTTTTTCTATTTTCGAGTACAATATTTAGCTTTTCTGGATTTTCTGCGGTGTAATATTGCTTTAAACCTTTCAATTCTATCTGCATCAATCCTTTGTTTTTTAATATTTCAATGATGCCGTAAATAGTGGTGCGTTTAATGCCACTTACTCTACTAATTTTTAAAATAGTAGTAGGTCCAAGCGAAAGAGAAGTAAGGTATACGAGAGCCTCGTTTTCTTCTAAACCAACATCTTTTAAGATTGTTAATAGTCTAATATCCTTCATATGTATTTTCTGTCGCAATATTCGACAACATTTTAATATTATCAAATATGTATTTTATGTCAATTTTAATATCACGTGACGACATATGTGACAAAATATTAAATTTATGTGATAATTTATTAAGTTACTTATGAGATAATATAAAAATATATGAATAATCAAAATTGCCAAAAATGTAAAAAGAGTTTTGAGATAAATGGAGAGGACAAGAATTACTATGAAATGATGAAGGTTCCATTTCCGACATTTTGTCCAGAGTGTCGTTTCCAGCGTCGTCTTACTTTTAGAAATGATCGAACTTTGTATAAAAGAGCTTGTGAAATATGCAAAAAAGAGGTTATTTCTGTTTACCGACCAAATGGAGGCGTAAAAATAGCCTGTCAGTCTTGTTGGTGGGGGGATGATTTTGACACTACCGCATACGGCCGAGATTATGATTTTTCGAAGTCATTTTTTGAACAATTCAAAGAACTATTGAAAGATACACCACTTATTGCAAACTTTGTGGTAGACGAGTCGCGCATGATCAATTCCCCATATAATAATATGGTTTTAGATTTAAAAAATTGTTACATGATGTTTGATTCAGATTTTAATGAGGACTGTGCTTACGGTAGTGAAACAGAGAATTCTCTAACTTGTTTAGATACTACTTTGATT
>JAGNZX010000053.1 GCA_017984185.1 Minisyncoccota bacterium
ACCGAGAGATCCGCCAGCTAAAATCACTTCATCATCAAGAAGAGGTACAATTTTTTCAAACCAAATTTTCCATTCCAAATACTTTGCGTTTCTTTTGTTTGGCATGTCAGGATTTAGTACTTCAAAATTTTCTCCGAGATTTTTTTGAAGTGAAGTTCCCCATCTTTTCTTTTTAAAATAATCAAGATTTTTAATCTCGAAATTTTTCAAAAAAGAAATATATTCTTCATAAGAATCAAAAGGGTCTCCTCCGTGAATATGTACAACTTGTTGTTTCATGACAATTATTATTTCCCCATTGCATCCACTTTTGCCGCCAGGATAAAATCATTCTCGGATAGTCCACCTATTGCGTGGGTAGAAAGCTCTAGGGTGACTTTGTTGTAATTTATTTTTATGTCTGGATGATGACCTTCAGATTCGGCGATCTCGGCTATATTGTTTACGAAATTTATCGCGCTAATGAAGTCTTGAAATTTATATAGTCTTGAAATTTTTGAGCCCATGCCAAATTTTTTTAGATTTTCACTAGCTTCTTCAAACAATTCCCAACCAGGAACTTGTTCCATTAATTTTCCTATTTCCTCGTGAGAAAGTGGAGGTACTCCTCCTTCACACGGCACGCATTTTTTCTGTAATAAATCATTATTTGTCTGCATGTTGTATATTCTAGCATTATTTTATACAATGGCGATATGCAAAAATTAATCACCCCGCATGCTAGTGATTTTGGAAAGACAAATATTGTTATTAAACATTTTCCCGACAAAGAATCGTATGTTTTTATTCCTAAAGTTGCCTCACTTAAAAACAAGCCGGTCATTATCTATCACCGACTGTATCCCGAGCCAGATAAAAGAATTTTTGAACTACTACTCATCCTATCCCGCGTACGAAAAGAAACTAAAGATATAGAGCTATTTGTGCCCTATCTTCCTTATGCCAGGCAAGACAAAGAACACGAAGTTGGCGATGTTGTCAGCGCAGACACCCTTTGTGAACTCCTAAAAACTTACAGTGTTAAAAAATTAGTTACATACGATTGCCATTTCCTACCAAGACCAGGAGATTTTACAAGAGCGGGCTTGAAAATCGAAAATCACTCTGCTGGAAAACAGCTCGTGGCTTATGCGAAAAAATATTTTGGTAAAAATAAATTTATAGTTATTTCTCCGGACCAAGGCTCTTCGTATTTTATCGAAAACGCTGAAGGCTATGCTATGTATAAAAAACGTAAACGCACTCATAAAAATGACATCAAAACAGAAGTCCATATGGAGAATAAGAAAAATGAGCTCATGGACGTTAAGGGAAAAAATATCTGCATACTAGACGATATTATCGCGACAGGTGGGACTATCCGCCGAGCAGCCGAGCACTTGAAAGCCCGGGGCGCAAACAAAATCATAGCCGGCACCGTGCATGGAGTATTTTGTGGAGAGAATATTGCTGAAAAAATATTACAAAGCTCGTGCGATGAACTTTTTATAACTAATGCTATTCTAGGCGCCGAAGATTTACCTAAATCTGTAAAAGTTTTAAAACTTCCTAAAAATTAGGACTATTCTAAATTGGCCTTACTTCGCAAATGAGCAATTTGGTAAATACTGTATACAAGCACAAGTGCAGCGATCCATTGCGATAGCGATAGCACAGTACCATTTACCACAAAATCTAAGAAGATGGCTACGAACGGAAAGGCAAGTTCGAGAATCGTTGAAATATGAACCGGGGTCTTAGCTAAACCTTTGTAATAAATAAGAAGAGCGACCATACCAGTCGAGAGAGCGATGACGGCTAGCAAATAAAATTGCGAGAGTGAAGGAATCGCCACGACTCCACCTGATTTTCCATACAAGAAAACGAAAGGCGAAGACAAAACTAATGTAAACAAAAATCTATAAAAAGTGCTGAGCTTAAAATCCATCTTGACTAAAAGCATCTTGGATAAAGTAGTCGAAGAACCCCAAGCAAAAGCTGCACCGAGCGCATACATAGCAGCTACCAGCGTCCCATCTCCAGTATCGAGATTGACCACACCATTTTTAAATGTAACAAAATAAGCACCAACCACAGCCAAAATCGCCCATTTGATATAACCCGGTTCTAGTTTTTCTTTCAAGAAAATTCGCGCCGAAGTGATGGCAAAGATAGGTTGCAATTTTTGCAATAAAAATACTACCGACAAAGTGATAAAGTGAACTTTTCCGAGCGCGGTAGTAAACCAAAGTGTTCCCAACAATCCACTAAACAAAGCAATCAAGAAAATCAGCCCAAGTTCATTCTTGGAAATTTTTGTAGCACGAAAATCTTTCAAGACAAACGGAGTCAAAATAATCAGCCCGAGTAAGTGTTCAAAAAAGATTATATTTATCGGTGGAAGCGTATAGAGATGTTGCCGAATCAAACCATCAAAAGCCCAGAGTAGTGCTGCAATAATAATTAAAATTGGTCCAGTTATTTTCATCCGACTAGTTTAACATTTTTCCAAATCTTTTCCTATTTGAATCTTGAGTTCTTCTTCGGTATCAAATTTTTTAAACTCGCGCAAGAATTCTCTGGTGGTGATTGTCACACTTTTGCCATACGCATCTCCGGAATAGTCGAGTAAGTGCGCTTCGATTTTGCCATTTGGATTTATCAAAATCCCCGCTCGATATTCCTTATCGTCTAGCAAGGCCGATCCAGCATACACCCCAGCCTTCAACCCCACAGGCATTGCCTCTGTGGTCTCTAGATTCATGGTCGGAAAACCAAGCGTCCGCCCGTATTGATCCCCTTTCACGACGACGCCTGAAATTTTAAAATCCTTCATCAGTTAATCTCTCGTCAATTCTATTCATATCGCGTGGAAACATGGACGCTTCACGAATATTTTTTAATCCTAGCAATTGCATAGTCATACGTTCGGCCCCAAAAGCAAAACCTCCTTCTGGTGGAACACCGTATTTAAAGGCTTCAAGAAACATCTTTACTTTCTCCGGATCCATCTTCCAGATTTCTACGTGTTTCATCAATTGTTCATAATCATTGATTCTTCGTCCTCCAGAAAGCCACTCAACTCCTCGACACAACAAATCCATACCTTGGTTGTATTCTGGTTCTTTTTCATCTGGATAAACATAAAAAGGCTTTTTGCGAGTCGGATACCCATAAATAAAGACGAAATCAGACCCAGTTTCTTGTTTTATAATTTCACAAATCTCTCTTTCATCTTGGGGGTTAGTGTCTTTTTCTCCACGCACATCACGTCCAAACTTTTCAAAAATCTTTTGCTGAACTTCTCGTAGTGAAAGTGTCGGAGTCTTATCGATCATCGCTGGTATAGTCGCATTTAAAATTTTCAAATGCTCAGCATTTTTAAGCTCTACTTGTTTTAATATATATCTCACAGTCTCTTCGGCCATATCACGCACATCAGTCCACGAATCAATAAATGCCATCTCGGCATCCAGGGAAACGATTTCAGTCAAATGTCTGGTGGTCGAAGAAGGCTCGGCCCGGAAGACTTTGTTTACAGAAAAACATCTCTCAAAAGCAGACATAACAATTTGCTTGTAAAGTTGAGGAGATTGAGTAAGAAATGCTTTTTTATCAAAATAATTTACTTGAAAGACTTCGGCTCCACCTTCAGCTGTTGCTGGAGTTATGGCTGGAGCTTGAAATTCAAAAAAATTATTTTGCTTCAAAAATTCACGGAAGGAATCAATGATAGTTTCTTGAACTTTGAAAACTGCTTGTACTTTTGGATGACGCAAGACTAGAGAACGATTATCAAGCTCGGTAGTTAAATCTAAATTATAACCATTGAGCGACATATCAAAAGGCAACTCTTTGGCTTTACTTAAAACTTCGATATTTAAAACTTCGATTTCTACCCCGCCCCCAGCTGCGGCATTTTTATCAGTTCGGGCTTTTACCAAGCCACTCACTTTTAAAACCCATTCTGGGCGAATTTCTTTAGCTTTGGCTATAGCGTCCT
>JAGNZX010000054.1 GCA_017984185.1 Minisyncoccota bacterium
GAAATTTCTGATACGGAAGTCCAAAATTAATAAATATTTGTATGGATTCAAGTGAAATTAGGTCAAGATTTTTAAAGTTTTTTGAAAACCGGGGACATGCGGTCATTCCTTCGGCTTCGCTCGTTCCTGAAAATGACCCTTCAGTGTTGTTCAACACTGCTGGCATGCAACCCTTGGTTCCTTATCTTTTAGGGCAGGACCATCCTATGGGAAAGAGAATTGTCGACGTGCAAAAATGTGTCCGCACTGGAGACTTGGAAGATATTGGAGACATGAGACATCTATCATTTTTTGAAATGATGGGAAATTGGTCTCTCGGAGATTATTTTAAAGATGAAGCAATAAAATGGAGTTATGAATTTTTAACTAGTAAAGAGGAAGGATTAGGCCTAGATAAAAACCGTTTATATTTTACAATTTTCGAAGGCAATGCCGATGCGCCGTATGATGAAGAATCTAAAAAGATTTGGATGAGCTTGGGTATTCCTGAAAACAGAATTTATGCGTTGCCGGCTGAAGACAATTGGTGGAGCCCAGGAGACAATGGCCCTTGTGGACCTTGTAGTGAAATGTTTTACGACATGTCCGGGAATGTCGGTGATTTGTCACCAGAGGAATTCTTAAAAGCAGTCAAAGACGAGCGAGTAATCGAGATTTGGAACGATGTGTTCATGGAATACGAGAAGAAAGATGGCAAAGTCATCGGGAAACTCAAACAAAAAAACGTCGACACTGGCGCTGGACTCGAACGCATAACCGCGGTGATGCAGGGAAAACAAACCGCATACGATACGGATTTGTTCGAAGATGTATTTATTTTAATAAAGAAAAGTTCAAAAAAATATAATGATGTGAGTGCAAGAATTGTTGCTGACCATATGCGCGCTAGTACTTTTTTGATTTCTGCTGGAGTTGCTCCATCTAAAAAAGATCAAGGATATGTTTTGCGAAGGCTGTTACGTAGAGCTATTCGTCATTCTGATATGCTTGAAATGGAAGAAGGAACTTTGCTTTCGATCGTTGATTTGGTGGTTAAAAAATATGGTTCAACATACGAAGAAATTGTAAATAAAAAAAGAAATGTTTTGGAACTTATTGCAGAGGAAGAAACTCAGTTCCGAAAAACACTCAAAGACGGCATAAAGGAATTTGAAAAAGGTGTAGATCCTTTTGTTCTGGCGACTACTTATGGTTTTCCGATCGAGTTAACCCAAGAATTAGCCAAGGAAAAAGGTCAAACTATTGATTTGGAAGATTTTCACAAAAAAATGGCGGAACATCAAAAGCTTTCGCAGACTGCTAGTGCAGGAATGTTTAAGGGTGGCTTGGCAAATCACAATGAAAAGACAGTTCGCTTGCACACTGCTCACCATTTGCTATTGGCCGGACTGCAAGAAATAGTTAGTAAAGAAGTTAAGCAACGGGGTAGTAATATCACCGAAGAGAGATTGCGTATAGATTTTTTATGCGACCATAAATTGACTGATGAAGAAAAACAAAAAGTGGAAGCTTGGGTGAATGATAAAATTTCACAAGGTCTACCAGTGACTCGCACTGAAATGCCTTTGGCTGAAGCAGAGAGTTTGGGTGCCGAGATGGAATTTGGCGCAAAATATCCTGACATGGTCTCGGTTTACTTTATCGGTGGAAATGGGAATGTAGAAAATGCTATCAGTAAAGAATTTTGCGGTGGGCCACATGTTCAAAATACAAAAGAGCTGGGTCAATTTAAAATTTTAAAAGAAGAAGCAGTGTCTCAAGGAGTAAGGCGTATCAAAGCCATACTTTTATGATATAATTAAAATATGTTTTGGAAATTTTTTTCTAAAGAAAAAGGTGAACTAGTATTAGTCTTTGATATTCGATCTTCTTCGGTTGGAGGAGCGCTGGTTAAAGTTCAAAAATCAGGAATTCCCAATGTTATTTTTTCTGTTCGAGAACTCATAGTTCAAGAAGAAAAGATGGATATTGATAGGTTTTTATCAAACACCATGAAGTCCTTAGATTTGGTTGTTAAAAAAATTTTCAAAGCAGGCTTGGGAGTACCAACCAATATACATTGTGTTCTTTCTTCTCCTTGGCATGTGTCTCAATCGAGAACCATAAGTGTTAAAAAAGAAAAACCGTTTGTGTTCTCTTTGTCATTGGCGGACGAATTGATAAAACAAGAAATGATTAAGTTTAAAGAAGAACATTTGGAACAATATGCCGTAGCGAAAGAAAAAATAAGATTGATTGAATTACAAAACATTAAAACCAGGTTAAATGGCTACGAGACTCATAATCCGCTCAGTCAAAAAGTCGAAGAAATAGAAATGACTTTGTTTATCTCTATGAGTCCTGAACAAGTTTTATCTAATATTGAAAATATTATTAAAAAATATATTCATTTTGAAAGCATAAAATTTTCATCTTTCACCATGGCGTCTTTTGCAACCATGAGTAGTATTTTCCCAGATCAATCCAATTTTCTTTTGATTGATGTT
The DNA here is from genome assembly GCA_017984185.1 of Minisyncoccota bacterium. Classification (GTDB taxonomy): domain Bacteria; phylum Patescibacteriota; class Minisyncoccia; order Phycocordibacterales; family UBA9973; genus UBA9973. Next base: position 2,487 of record JAGNZX010000054.1, read on the forward strand.
GGTGGCGAGGTCACAGACATATCTATGGTAAAAAAGAATATTATTGGTGAGTCTATTTCTTTTCCTGCTGGTAGAAATTTTCTTATTCGTGGCATTGCTTCAGCTTTGTCATGTACTCAGAACGAAGCAGAATCCTACGCATCTCTTATAAATGCCGAGCATGCTGAGATTCCAACCGAAAAAAAATTGAATGATATTGTAAACACACTAAGAAAAGAATGGCTTACAAAATTTCAAGAGTCTTTGGCCAACCTCTCTCGAGATATTTCAGTGCCGTTTATTATATATCTTTCAGCCGATGCGGACTTTTTGCATTTTTTTGGACAAACCATCGAAGCAGAACAATTTAATCAATACACCCTAACTGAATCAAAATTTAAAATTACTTTTCTGGATACAGAAACCTTGCACGGCGTCGCTTTGTTTGAAAAAGACATTGCTCGAGACCCATTTATAATGATTGATACTGCTTTTATTAATCACTTTTTAATTTACCCTGTGAAAACAGGGCACATATAAAAATATGCCAAAAAATATATTTCAAGATATGGTTAAAATAAAACAAACCAAGAAACCTCTAAACCATAAAATTTACCAAGAGTCTAATATAGATACCGAAATTGAAACAAGAAGACAAATAAACAAAACTGATTATCCAAAACGCAAGAGCACGCTCTGGTTGGTTGCTGTTGTGGCGACTATATTTTTCTTTTTCGCCTTATCTTATTTTTTTTCCAATGCCCAGATTGTGGTTGAACCAAAAATTAAAAATATAGATCTAAATCAAAATTTTTCTGCTACTTTAAATGCCGATAAGGACAACTTATCTTTCGACATGATTACAATTTCTGGTGATGAAAGCACCCTGGTCACAGCGAGTTTGGAGAAAAAAGAGGTATCCCAACACGCCAAAGGGACAATTGTTATTTACAATAAATTTAGTTCCGCATCGCAACGGCTGGATATTAACACTAGGCTCGAAGGATCAAATGGAAAAATTTATAAGACTGAAAAAGCTATCGTGGTGCCAGGCATGACCGGGACTACTCCAGGTTCTGTCGAAGTATTGGCTTATGGAGCAGAGGGTGGTGAGGCTTACAATAGTAAGCCTTTAGATTTTAAAATTCTTGGTTTTAAGGGTAGCCCTAAATATGAAAAATTTTATGGTCGATCCAAAGGAAACTTGAGTGGTGGTTTTGTTGGTCCTTCTTTTGTTGTTTCACCTGAAGAAAAAACAAAAGCCCTCGAAGATTTAAAGATCAAATTACAAGCCAAGCTTTTCAAAAAAGCCCTAGGTCAGATTCCAGCAGGTTTTGTTTTATTTCAAAAAGCATCTTCGCTAGAGGTGGAAAACATGAACAATGATTTACCTATGTCGAATGAAAATCCTCTATCGCTCAGTCTAAAGGGAACTTTTTACGGTCTATTGTTTAAAGAAGTTGATATTACAAAGAAAATAACCGAGAAGGTTGTAGACGGATATAATG
>JAGNZX010000055.1 GCA_017984185.1 Minisyncoccota bacterium
GCATAACTTATATATTAATATCTTATAATAATGTTTTCTTGTTTTCAAAGCTTTTAGCTTTTTAGCTAGTTAGCTAATCCCTATCAACTAACGCTGGCCATACCCGCACTAATCTCTGAAATTTCTCTGGTAATGTTTGCTTGCCGGGCTTTGTTGAACATCAGAGTGAGTTCATCTATCATCTCGCCCGAAGCTTCTGATGCATTTTTCATAGCTACCATTCGACTCGATTGTTCTGAAGCATTGGACTCGAGAAGCATTTGGTAGATCTGCATCCGAGTCAATTTTTCGGCTAGCCCCCCAATCAATTTTTCTCTATCTCCTTCAAATAAATAATCTATTTTTTGATCTTTGTTCTCTGTTTGAGTTTCAGTATTGATTGGTGTCAGATTATCAATCAAATCTCGTAAAACATTTTTGTTTACCGGCAAAATTTGTTTTATGTTTGGTCTTTGAGTAAGAGCTGAAATGAAATCTGTATAAGCGACAAACACTTTGTCATATTTTTGAGCCACATATTCATCGACTAGCATTTTTGAAATTGGTAAGACATCTGAGAGTTTCAGGCCGTCTCCGATGTCCGTAAAACTAGCCACGACTTTTTGCCCTAGACGTCGCATACTCACGTCTCCCTTTTTACCAATCGTCAATATTTCAACATTCACATTTGCATCTCCATTTTTCAAAAAACTAATAACTTTTTTTATAACCTGAGCATTGTAAGCTCCACAAAGTCCACGGTTTGAAGTAATCAAAACTAAAAGAATATTTTTAGTCTCCCGTTCCACAAAAAGCGGATGAGTATTTTTTTCTTCTTGATTTTCCAGACTCTTAGAAATTGAAGTCAGAACTTCCCAAGAATATTCGGCATACAATCGTGAAGCCAAAGTCGAAGAAACTGCCCGCTTCATCTTTGAAGCTGCCACGAGCTCCATAGCTTTGGTGATCTTCTTGGTATTTTTCACCGATTTTATTCTTCTTTTAATTTCTTTAGTTCCGGCCATATCAATTTATTTACAGCTTTTAGCTTGTTAAGAAATTAGCTTTAAATTCTGTAATAACTTTTTTCAATTCTTCTTCACCTTTTTCAGTCCACATCTTACTTTCCTTTACTTCTTTATAGAAAGTCTTAGCATTATGTTCGCTGTACTCAGTAAGTCCAGCTTCAAAATCCTTTATTTTTTCTACTGGCACATCATCCATATAGCCCTTGGTGAGCGCGTACATGGTAACCACTTGGTTTTCAGTCTTGACTGGAGCATATTGAAGCTGTTTCAAAACTTCAACAGAGCGCTTACCTCTTTCGAGTTGACGCTTGGTGGATTCATCGAGATCAGAACCGAATTGCGCAAAAGCTTCGAGTTCTCGAAACTGAGCCAGGTCGAGTTTCAAAGTTCCAGCCACTTTTTTCATTGCCTTGATTTGCGCTGAAGATCCGACACGAGACACCGAAGATCCGACGTTGACCGCAGGTCGAATACCTTTGTAGAACAAATCTGTTTCCAAGAAAATCTGTCCGTCAGTAATTGAAATCACGTTGGTCGGAATATAAGCTGAAATATCTCCAGCTTGAGTTTCAATGATTGGAAAAGCAGTGATAGAACCCCCACCGTATTTTTCATTTCTTCGGCAAGCACGTTCGAGTAAACGAGAGTGCAAATAGAAAACGTCTCCAGGATAAGCTTCACGGCCTGGTGGACGACGGAGAAGAAGAGAAATTTCTCGATAAGCCACAGCGTGTTTAGAAAGATCATCGTAAACAATCAAGACATCTTTGCCTTGATCCATAAAATATTCAGCAATAGATACACCAGTATACGGCGCGATGTATGAAAGCGCTGCGGATTCTGATGCTCCAGCTGAGACGATAACTGTATAAGCCATCGCTCCACCAGCCTCGAGACGAGCCTGAAGTTTTCTGAGTTTAGAATCTTTTTGACCGATAGAGACATAAACACAAATCATGTTTTGTCCTTTTTGATTTAAAATAGCATCTATAGCTAGTGCAGTCTTTCCAGTTTGACGGTCACCGATGATGAGCTCACGCTGACCACGACCGACAGGAATAATCGCATCGATAACTTTGATACCAGTAGAAACTGGTTGGTCGACACCAAGGCGCGTCACCACACCAGGAGCCACTTTTTCGATTGGATAAGTTTTGTCTGCTTTCAGTGTTCCCTTGCCATCAATCGGCGCACCAATAGCGTTGACAACTCGTCCTAAAATACTATCTGCAACTGGAATTTCTAAAATTCTTCCAGTAGCTTTTACTTCAGCACCTTCTGTAATATGAGAAAAATCACCAAGAATAATGACACCAACAGCGTCTTCTTCGAGGTTGAGTGCCACACCGACTTCACCATTTGGAAAGGTAACCATTTCTGAAGATTTTATATCACCGAGTCCAGAGACTTTGGCAATACCATCAAAAACCTCCATGACCTTACCCACTTTTTCAGCTTGGGAATTAGTCTTAAAATTTTCTATTTCTTTTTTTAAATTTTCTACAATCGTGTTGTGGCTCATACGCTTCTCATTAAATATTTTTGTAATTTCGAAATTTTTCCCTTCATTGTCAGATCTATAATTTCGTCACCGACCTCGATCCTCATCCCTCCCAACAACCTCTCGTCAACAATTTCATTTAATACAACATCTTTGGCTCCATAACGTCTTTTTAGTTCGTGTACCAAGTGTTGTCTGTCTTTGTCTTCGAGTCTTTGTGCACTACTGACTCTGGCTTCGACTACCCCCTCGGCTGAATTTATTATTTTTTTAAGTTGAAACAATATCTCTGGGGCTTTTGACAATAACCTACGTCTGTCTAAAAATTTTACAACATTTTTATAATACAAAGATAAATTTGCTTGATTGTCTTTTGCTCCTTCATATATTGAACTTGCTATATCTTTGTATGATATCGTTGCCATAAAATTTACATACTACTCAATTCTCTCTGAGCTTTTTCTTGAAACTTGGGATCTTTGACATCGGTAAGTTTCTCTGTGGCCAAAACTACCAAATTTACAATTTCTTTTTTGGCGTCAGCTACCATCTTTGCTTTTTCTGCTTCAAGTGTCTTTTTTCCACCCTCAATCATAGAAGTCACTTCAGCTTGAGCTTCGAGAAGCATAGCTTGTTTTTTGTTTTGGGCTTCTTTTTTCCCATCTTCAAAAAGTTTTTGAGCTTCTTTTCTACCCTTAGCTAAAATAGCTTCGTATTCTTGTTTACTTTTTTCTAAAGTTTCAGCATTTATTTTAGCATCAGCAATACCTTGTAAAATTTTATTTGTTCTCGCATGCATAAGCGCCATAAGGGGCTTTAATGCGAACAAATACAAAACTACAAAAACCGCAGTAAAATTGACTGCTTGAGCAATGATGATTTTCCAATCTATGTGAAATGTAGCGATAAGTGGTTCCATAAGAATACAGCTTTTAGGTTTTAGCTAATTAGCTGATAGCTTTTTTGAGCTAACGAGCTAATAAGCTATTCCCGTAAGATAAGTTAAATTGAAAACGCGATAACAAGGGCGTAGATGGCGATAGCTTCTGCGAAAGCACAAGCGAGCAACATCGGCACCAAAATTTTTCCGGCAGCTTCAGGATTTCGGCCGATAGCTTCCATAGCTTTTGAACCGATCATACCGATAGCGATAGCTGGAGCGATAGCACCTAGGGCGATCGAAGCAGCTTTTGCAAATACACTTAATTCCATAAAATTTTTTTAATTAATATTAATAATAATCGACTTTTAATTTTTAATTTGCATGAACCTCCCCACCGTTCGCGGGCTCATGTCCATGTTCTTCGTGGTCGTGTTCGTCGTGGTCGCTTGCCGAAATCGTAAAGTATACTACGAGCAATATAGAGAATATGAGTGCTTGTATAACCCCAACTATAATTTCAAGAAA
>JAGNZX010000056.1 GCA_017984185.1 Minisyncoccota bacterium
AAAATGATTAAATACTTTATTTTTCATATGAGCCTCAGCCTCAAGAGCAAGATGTTCCATAACATATACAGCCCGAATAGGATATTTACCAACTGAAGTTTCTTCAGATAGCATAACTGCGTCTGAGCCTTCAAGGACAGCATTGACTACGTCAGTCGCTTCAGCTCGAGTAGGACTAGGGCTGTCTTTCATCGAGTAAAGCATTTGTGTCGCTGTAATTACCGGCTTACCAACTGCTTTACATTTTTTAATAATTTCTTCTTGAATAAATGGAATTTTTTCTATAGGCACCTCATTGCCCAAATCACCTCGAGCAATCATGACCGCATCAGTCACCGCAATAATTTCATCCAAGTTTTTTACTGCCTCTTCTCTTTCTATTTTGGCGACAATTTTTTGTTTACCTCCAAGTTTTTTTATCTCTTCCCTACATTCAATTATGTCATCTTTATTTCCAACAAAAGATACAGATATGTAATCAATATTATTTTCAATTGAAAATTTAATTAGAGTTTTGTCATTTTCTGTTAATGCCTTGGACGCTCCAACACTATAAGTGTGACCATCTTTGTCTTGTATTCTTGGACCCGGTAAATCGGCTAAAATCTTTACGTCAACCTTGTTTTCATTGGCCGTGTCTCGTATCATCTGTATACGTCTTTTACTTTCTTCCGGTCCTGGCCAAAAGAAATTGAGTCGTGCAATACTCATGCCTGCTTTTATCATTTCATCTAAAATTTCTGACTTATCCGAAGCTGGACCAATCGTAGCAATAATCTGAGTCAAGGAAGACAATCTATTGTTTGGTATTTGGTTTTTAAGATCACCAACCTGTCTGATCTCTTTGTGTAACATATAACCATTTTCATCAATTTCATAAATAAAAATTTCATGAAAGGGCATTTCAACTTGCTCTATATCTTGATCGGAAATTTTCTCAATATATTTCATCAATGAACGCACTGTGTTCCCGTGTGAAACCACTAACACATTTTCACCATTTCTCAATATTGGTAAAATTTCTTCTTTGAAAAAAGGCACTGAACGCTCATACACCATTTTGAGCGTCTCTCCATTTTCCACCGGATAATCCCAGGCACGACGCAGAGAATTTACTTCTGTTTTACCAAAAGCTTCTTCGGTATCACTTTTATTTAAACCAGTATAATTTCCATAATCTCTTTCATTTAGAGCGTTAGAATAACGGATAGTTTCCGCAGAGCAGTGTCTACCACCACTCATCATACAGACCTCAGTTTCAATAGAACGAGCCTGCATAGAAGTAAAGACTTTGTGAACCTCAATATCTTTTATGAGATTGCCCATTTCTTCAGAAAACTTAAAACCCATTCTGGTCAAATGCACATCTTGTTTACCAGTAAAAAGTCCAGCTTTGTTCCATTCAGATTCCCCGTGTCGAACTAATATTAATTTTCCAATTTTATGTGACATAATGTTTATTAGTTTACTTTATTGACCAGAGTTTTTCCATCAAAAAAATCGATTATGTTTTGTGCTGTAGTTTTCGCCATAGCATCCCTGACTTCCAAATCGGCCGAAGCTATGTGAGGCGTCAGTATCACATTTGATAAACTTGTCAGCCCCGCAGTAATTTCCGGTTCAAACTCAAAGACATCGAGAGCTGCTCCTGCAATAATTTTTTCTCGTAATGCTCGCTCCAATGAGACTTCATCTATCACACCGCCTCGAGAGGTATTTATCAAAAATGCTGTTGATTTCATCAGACGTAAATTTTTTTCATTGATTAAATGCTTGGTTGAAGGCAACAATGGCACATGCAATGTTACAAAATCTGCTATCGGTAAAAATTCCTCGAGAGGTTTATAATAAATTGCATTGAATTTTTTTTCAAATTCAGGATTTGGATTGACATCATTGTAAATAATTTTTAAACCAAGACTGTGACAAAAATCGGCCACCCTCTCTCCTATTCTTCCTCCTCCGATAATACCAATAGTCTTTTGTGACAAATTACTTCCAACAAAAAGCATCGGGTCCCAACCTTTGTATTTACCATCTCGAACAAATTTATCTGCTTCAACTATTCTATTTACCAAGGCTAGCAAGAGAGTCAGTGTGTGCTCAGCCACGGCTTCACCAGTTAAATCTGTAGGGGCATTGGTCACGGTGATTCCCCTGACGCTAGCTTCTTTAACATCTAAATTATCATAACCCGAAGCATAATTAGAAAATATTTTTACGCTCGGCGCAGAATCAAAAACACTCGCATCAATTTTATCCGTCAATAGTGTGATGACCCCGTCGTAAGGTCTTTGTTTTAGTAAATCAATTATTTCTTCTGTGGTTAAGGTTCCTTCTTTTTCATTTACATCAACCGTAAAACCCTCTGCTGCAAGCAAAGACACTGCCACTTCGGGAATTTTCCGAGTAATCAAAATATTTTTAATCATAGTGTCATTTTACCACGTATAGATAAAAAACAAACCCCGCACACAACTAAGTTGTGTGCGGGGTTTGAAAACTAGTGTTTATTATGAAAGATGCTTAGAAACGAGTTTAGTCATCTCAAACATATTTACTACAGCCTTACCGCCAAATACTGCCTTTAAGCTTTCATCAGCATTGATATTTCTCTTGTTCTTTGGGTCTTGAAGATTGTTCTTTTTAATGTATACCCACAAAGCCTTTACCACCTCAGAACGAGGCATAGGACCCTTACCCACAACAGCTGCTAACTCTGCACTCACAGTCATAGGCTTCATAAATGCGGAAACTTTTTTCTCTGCCATAAATTATTTCTTTGGCTCGCCATAGCCTAAGCGTAGGCGGCTTAATTAATTACTAATACCTATATTATATCACATAGCGCCCTCTTAATCTAGCAAATAGCCAATTCGAGCTTATGAAGCCTACCTTTTTCTAGGCCAAATTTTCCATATCAAATAGATGACCAGGGCAACCCCGATGACCAAGCTAACCATCGAAAATATCTCCGATTTATACCAAGGATGCAATCGTGCTTCCACAGTTTTGACGTATTTGGGATTCACCACCAATCGAGTCGCCCCGTTTGGAGTCACATAATAAGGAACAGTGACTTTGCTTTCTCCAGAAGCGGCAGTGATCTGAAAGATGTTTGATCCGCCGAGAGTAAAACGAACTTCACCTTGGGTGTCAGTGACCTTCGAAGCGTTGCCAGGAGAGATGGTCACATTTTCACCCACAGCTGGCAAATTTTTCTCGTCCAAGACGACAACGGTCAACACAACAGGGTTGCTATTTGCTGGGTGAGAATTTTGAACAGCTAAGTCCTTGGCCATATATCTATAGATTATAACACAACGATTTTAATTTTAATAAACTCTAAAAAATACAAAGTAAATAATCAGACCTACAATCAAGAGCAGGATAAGCGATATCGCCCAACCAGGATTAAATGTGCCCTGCATCTCGCCGATCGAAACTGGATTACTAAAATCTAAATAATCATTGATAATTTTTTCTGAAGGAGTGGCTGAAGCTTCATTTGGCTGCACCGTCTCGCCACTACCAACACCAGATGATGAATTATTTTTTTGAATCGTTGGTGTAGTTGTCGGTTCAGAAGATGGGACACCTGGAACCACTTCAGGATTTTCATCAATGACGGTTGTGTTGTTTAAAATTCTTGGCATACTACCACTACTTCCCCCACCCGCATTTCCACTATCGCCACCAGTTGGAGTGCCTCCGGTAGAATTTATCACGCTTTGCCCGACAGTATTCACAGCTGACACACGGAAGTCATAACCAGAACCATTAGCAAGACCAGTGACCGTCGCCGAAAGACTGGTCGATGTTCCATCTGAAAATACCAACCAAACAGCATCGCTACTTAATTTGTATTCAATTACGTAATCAGT
>JAGNZX010000057.1 GCA_017984185.1 Minisyncoccota bacterium
TTAATATTAATAATAATCGACTTTTAATTTTTAATTTGCATGAACCTCCCCACCGTGCGCGGGCTCATGTCCATGTTCTTCGTGGTCGTGTTCGTCGTGGTCGCTTGCCGAAATCGTAAAGTATACTACGAGCAATATAGAGAATATGAGTGCTTGTATAACCCCAACTATAATTTCAAGAAATATGAAAGGAATCGGAATAACATAAGCCATAATAGCCGCCATAGAAACTAGCAAGACCTCACCAGCAAAGACATTTCCGAAAAGACGGAAAGAAAGCGATGCCACCTTGGCAAACTCACCGACAATTTCTATCAACCCGACAAAGAACGTGATTGGGGCTACGATAATAATCGTAGGATTTTTACGAAAATCTGTAAAAATCTGTCCCAACGCTTTTAGATTAACATATTTATTAAAAGTTTTCCATAGACCAATTGAGAACACTCCAAAGATATTTGCTCCGATTACAGCCATGATAGCCAGAGCTATTGTGGTATTGATATCCGCTGTGCCACCTCGTAAATAAGGGATAAAAGCTAGACCGTGTTCCCCACTCTCTAAAAGTCCGAAACCACCGACTGGCAACAAGCCCAACCAGTTGTTTAAAAGAATAAAAAAGAAAACAGAAATCGCTACTGGGAAAATTCGGAGAGATAAAGCTCGATTATTGGTGACTTGATCACACAAATCCAGAGCTCCTTCTACTACGATTTCAAAAACATTTTGAAATTTTCCTGGAACTTCTGAAAGTTTTTTGCGAAGAATTACTGACAATATAATAATAATCCCCACCACCACCCAAGCAGTCAAAAGAGCATTGGTGATGGTGAAACTACCGTAGTGCCCGACTGGTTCGGCAAAAAGTGTGACTTCGTGAGCAATTTCTTCATGCCCTGTTATTGGTTCTTGTATTTCAGTTGTATGATTTTCTACTGCCATAAATTTATTTATTTTCTTTCCCGACCTCTTGTCGAGGATCCTCGATTTCTGATCGGGACATGTATTTGCTCACCACTTTCACAATTCCAAATGTTGAAACAAAAAATGCTAATCCGGTCAATCCTAAAAATATCCAGGGTTTTGTATTAAAATATCCGTCTAAATATTTTCCAACAATTAAAGCCAAGATTATTGGCCCAGCAATCCAACCAGAAACCTGGCTAAATATTTCTACCGCTGGTTGCCAGTTCACCCCGCCAAAATTTGGGCGGGGCAATTTATCTTTGTTGTCTTCTTGCATAAAAACAAAGCCGTAAAAGGCTTTCTGGCATTATAAATGAAAAGACAAATGAAGACAAGCTCTTGACTTATCACTCAGCAATGCTATGGTAAGAAAAATTCCCGAGCCAAAATGGCTCATTGTACACGAAAGGAAAAGCATGCAATTGACAACTGAGATGGTTCGGAGGTTCGTTGACGGAGAACTTCGAGTTCAAGAAGTTCGCAACAATATCTTCTGTTACGTATTTAGCGGCAAGATTGCCGCCATTCTTGTCGAGAATTCGACGAATACTCTGATCGTCGTTTTCCAATGGGCGGCAAGAAATGTTGCTAGCGGCTCAGATGTAAACTGGGTGAAAGATGACCAAATCATGTCCCTTGCCAGTCTTGGGGCGTATGAAGTCACCACCACCAGTCCAAACACTGAGGGAGTGACGAGCGTGTGTCTGTACTCGCCTGCCATCGGCGAGCTCGCCGTTCTGTCTCCGCCACACAAAAGCAATCTCGACCGATCAGAGGTTGAAGGACTGGAGCAGATCCACACGTAGACCGCGGCACGGACTCGATGGGTCCGCAAAAAAAATCAAAGGCATTGAGGGGGCCGTAGAACGGGCACCATCGATGCCTTTTCTATTTTGTGAGCGTGGATGGAATCGGACCATCGACCTCTGTCTTATCAGGACAGCGTTCTACCACTGAACTACACGCTCGAGATACAGGTTCTAGGTACTAGCTTCTAGGTTTTAGAAAAAACACAAAAGCCAGAACAAAAGAATGCTGTCAAGAAAATATAACAAAAATAACAACTTTACGCAAACAAAAAACACCCCTTCGGGTGTTTTTTGTTTAAGCTATAAGCTAACACCTAGCTAGCTACAACCTAATTTATTTAGTATTCTCGGCGTCCACCTCCATTGTAACCTCCGCCATTTCCACCTGTTCGTGGAGGGCGAGCTTCCATAGGGCGAGCTTCGTTGACTGTAAGTTTTCGTCCTTCGAAATCTTGGTCATTGAACATTGAGATAGCCTTTGCTGCCTCATCTTGTGATGACATTTCTACGAATCCAAAACCTTTTGAACGACCAGACATTTTGTCCATGATAATCACAGCTGATGTAACTGAACCAGCTTGTGCGAAGAGTGCTCGGAGAGCGTCTTCTTGTGTACTGTAAGGTAATCCCCCTACATATAGCTTTGTCGCCATACTTTTACTTCTTCCTTTTTTAATAAAAAGGACAAAAAACTATTTATAAACGCAGAACCTCTATTTCGCTAAATGAGACCCTACTCTATAAGTATACCACACGCTCCAAATAATGCAAAGAATTGGGGATTACTCTTCATCTTCAGTCCCTACTTCACCCGAGTTTATGGTCGAAATTATATCATCGATTTCCCCTTCCATGATTTTTGGCAAATTGTGCCATGATTTCTTGATGCGGTGATCGGTCAATCGGTCTTGCGGAAAATTGTAAGTCCGGATTTTTTCACTGCGATCTCCGGTACCGATTTGGTCTTTACGTTCTCCGGCGTATTTTGCCGCTTCTTTTTCTTCTTCGAGTTGTTGAAGTTTAGCTTGAAGAATACCCATAGCTTTTTCTTTGTTGGCCAGCTGACTACGTTCGTTGGTCGAACGGACATCGAGCCCCGTCGGCTTGTGAATAAGTCGCACAGCTGTCTCCACCTTGTTCACGTTTTGACCTCCCTTTCCACCCGAACGAGAATATTCCATCTCGATATCAGCCGGATTGATGACAAAATTTACTTTCTTACGAATCGGAAGCACTGCCACCGAAGCAGTCGAAGTATGCACTCGGCCATTCTTTTCAGTCGCTGGAATTCTTTGCACTCGGTGCACCCCAGTCTCGTAGCGGAGCATATCGTAAACCCCTTTACCTTTTACTTCAAAACTAGCTTCTTTGTAACCAGCCAAATCACTCTTTTGTTCATAATTAGTTTTCCATTGAAACCCCTTGGCGTCAGCAAAACGCTCGTACATATGCGCGAGCTCCCAAGCAAAAAGCGAAGCCTCGTCCCCACCGGCTCCAGCTCGCACTTCGAGCACCACTTCGTTGGCCTGTTCGACTTCTTCTTTGTCTTTATCTAAAATATCTTGGACTTGTTTTTCAAGTCTTTCTTTTTCTTCTTGGATAGTAGCGAGTTCTTTTGCAGCAAGTTCGTGCAATGTATCGTCGCTTGCGAGCATCTCGCGAACTTCAGCTTCTTCACGCAAAAGTTTCTCGAGCATATCGGCGAGGTAATTTGTCCTGTGGTCCTTTTTTAGTTCTGATAGATCTAAGTTCATAAAAAGCGAAGCCTGTGTGAATTTTTTAACTCCGAGGGTCCCAATCGGTATCCGAGAAGGGCGCAGGAGGAAAAAATTCGCACAGGCGAAGCAATCAGTTATTTTTTCTTAGAAGCAACAGCAGCACGACGCTTGTTGAAACGATCCACGCGTCCAGCAGTATCCATGATCTTTTCATTTCCTGTAAAGAAAGGGTGACATTTACTGCAGATTTCCATATGTATTTCAGGAAGAGTAGAACCAACCATAAAAACCGCCCCACAAGCACAGGTGGCCTTTGTTTTTAAAT
>JAGNZX010000058.1 GCA_017984185.1 Minisyncoccota bacterium
CGACAGGACTGATGCCTCGATCGGTAATATCTTTCAAGGTGTAAAAATTATTAGCCGATTTGGCCATCTTTTTTTGGTCGACGAGTACCCATTCGTTGTGCATCCAATATTTTACAAATTGTTTTCCGGTGGCACCTTCAGATTGAGCAATTTCATTTTCGTGGTGGGGAAAAATATTATCGACTCCACCAGTATGGATGTCGAGTTCTTGACCGAGATTGGATATGCTCATAGCTGAACATTCGATGTGCCAGCCTGGGCGACCACGGCCAAACTCTGTATCCCAAAAAACTTCGCCATCCTCTTCGTCCCAAGCTTTCCAGAGTGCAAAGTCCTGAGCATTTTCTTTATCGTATTCGTCGGAGATTATTCGTCCAGAAGCATTTTCTTTTTGTTTTTCGAGGACTACACCAGAGAGTTTACCGTAATTTGGAAATTGCTTTATATCAAAATAGATTGAACCATCGTCGCTCTTGTAAGCTAATCGATTTTCTAAAAGTTTTTTGATCATCTCTACCATTTCATCCACATAATCAGTGGCTTTGGTAAATTTTGTCGGTGGCAAGATATTTAAAGATTTTATATCTTTGAAAAATGCTTCGGTGTAAAACTCAGTGAATTCTTTTAGGGTTCTGTTTTCTTTTTGAGAATTACGAATAGTTTTGTCATCAACATCAGTCAGATTCATGATGTGTTTTACTCGGTATCCACCGTATGACAAAACTCTTTTTAAGGTATCAGCAAAAATGTAGGCTCGGTAATTGCCGATGTGGGGGTAATTGTAAACCGTGGGTCCACAAGAATACATTCGAACTTCTTTTTCATCAATTGGTGTAAATTCTTCTTTGGCTCTCGAGAGGGTATTATGCAGGTATATTTTGTGCATTTTGTTTAAATTCATTTCGGTAAATTGCGATCAAGGTATAAAGAAAGCTGATAGTCAACGGTCCGAGTAGCGCTCCCACCGGGCCCAAAAGCGACATACCACCAAGCACTGAGAAGAGGATAAGAAGCGGAGGCACATTTATTTTTTCGCCGATAATGATTGGACTCAAAAAGTTATCAACTAAGCCGACGACTACTCCAGCCCAAACTAAAAGACCGATTGCCGACGAAGTATGTCCAGAAGAAAAAAGAAAAATCATAGCCGGTATAGAGATAAGTGAGGTGCCGATGGTTGGGATAAAAGAAGCGACCGCAGCCACCAAACCCCATACTGCAGGATTTGGAACATTAAAAATCCAAAGCCCAAGACCCATAAGCAAACCTTGAATCAAGGCAATAAATAGGTTGCCCATCATGACACTATTCACAGCTATCTTTAATCTCTCGATTATTTTCTCGTCATTTTTGTCTGACAGAGGACTCAAGATAATAATGGCTCTTTTCCACTTGGCACCATCCTTTAAGAAGAAGAAAATAATCAAAAGCATCAAAATAAATGAGAAAAAGGCTGAAACAGTAGAGGTGAAAATGTTAGCCACATTGTTAGAAAGGAAAGAAATAAAATCTGCAGCTTTTTGATTCATATCAAAAGTAATACCTTCGGGCAAGATGTTGTTTACTGATGTGTTTATCGAATCCATGATCGGATAAGTATTTTGTCTTTCGATGACTGAGCTGTAAATATTTTTGGTTTGCTTAAAAACCAATGCCCCTATGCCTAAAATAGGCCCACACAAGACTAAAGTAAAAAGAATTATTGCAAAAAATGAGGCCAGATAATTTGGTAAGCGCATTTTTGTAAACCACTCAAATACAGGGTAGAGGACAATCGAAAACGAGGCCCCGAGGACTAGGACTACCCAAAATGGGCGGAAAATTAAAAATGTAAAAATGAATGTCGCTGTCAACAACCCAAAGAAAAAATACTTCTCAATTATTTTTGTTTCCATCCTGATATTATAGCAAAAACTCGCCCGCCATCCAAATGCTCATATTTAATAAGTGGCGGGCTTGCCTTTTTGCCAAAATTCATATATTATAGGCTTTATGGAATTTGCAGTCATACAAACAGGCGGAAAACAATACAAAGTCTCCAAGGGGGACGTGCTTTCAATTGAAAAATTGAAGGAAAAAGGTGTTGAATATGCCAAGGGTGATAAAGTCGCTTTCGACAAGGTTTTACTTGTGGATAATGAAAAAGATACAACTATTGGTACTCCATATATCGCTGATGCCAAGGTGGATGCTGAAATCGTAGAAATCGGCCGATCTCGAAAAGTCCTCGTCGTTAAATATAAACAAAAGTCTCGATACCTACGCCGCAACGGCCACCGTCAACCTTTCTTTAAGGTAAAAATTACTTCTATAAAATAATCCACCGACAAGGTGGGTTATTTGTTTGTGGTATAATTTATTTATGTCTATTCAAGTTAAAAAATTCTTAATTCTACTGGCAGTATGTTTCATTTTTTTTGGTATTTATGCTATTACTTTTCCATCACTTGATTTCAGAAATAAGATAATTAAATTATCCAATGAAGATGAAATCCGTTGTTCCGAAATATCAAATAGCGCTAGTGGCAAAAGACATTTTACTTATCTAGTATGTAAAAATGTTACATATGTCTATTCAATCAATCCAACTACAGGAGAAAAAATAAATACTCAAGGAAGCCCTGTAGACATCTACTTGTCTATTAAATATAGTATTTTATATCTTTTGCCGTATATCTTAAGTGCTCTAGGATTGGCTGGATTGGCAAAAAACTTTCATACATTAAAATCTCTTTTACCAGCAAAATTTCAAGAATAATTTTTTCTACTGGTTGCAAAACATAACCAGGCAATACTTAGTCATTTCTTGTTTTTGATACAATTTATTGAATTTATGAACAAAAGAGAACTTTTACAAAAAATACGCAAAGAATTTCCCGAATTGGTGTGGACCAAAGCGGAACATAACGTCGATGGGCAGGACCATTATGTGATTATATTGGATAATAAATTTGTGTTCCGTTTTCCAAGAACCACTAAATATTTAAAAAGATTACAAAATGAAATTTTACTACTTAAATACTTAAAAAATAAGTTAAATGTATCAATTCCAGAATATATTTATGTGGCAAAAGATAAGAGTTTTGCTGGATATGTATTGATTCCAGGCTTTCAGTTAAAAAAGAAGGTATTTCGAGACTTGTCTAGGGAGACAAAAATCTCAATCGCTAAACGACTAGCTGAATTTTTATCTATTCTACATAAAACACCACTGAGGGTAGCTTCTACTTACGGTATTAAAGAACCTGAGGTCAGGACAAAATATTCAAATTTAAAATACAAGATAAATAAGTACGTTACTCCGAGGCTTTCTAAAAAGGAAAATGTTTGGGTTCAGGAATACTTAAAAGATTTAAAAAAATATTTCAAATTTCCTAAAGAAGTTTTTACTCACAATGATTTGTACTCTAGGCATCTCTTGTTGGACAAAAATACTGAAAACCTTACGGGTATTATTGACTTTTCTGATAGAAAAATCGGAGATCCAGCACGAGATTTTGGTGAGTTGTGGGATTATGGGCGCGAGTTCGTATTTGAAGTATATAAAAACTATAAAGGTCCAAAAGATAAAGATTTCATTAAAAGATCAGTTTTGTATTACCAACGTTCTCCTTTCTGGGAAATGATTTCTAGGTTTGAAGGTGGTAGAGGTAGTTTCCGTTCTGGTCATAAAATGTTCAGATGGAGATTTCTACACAATAATATAGAAATTTAGTACTTTATGACTTATCAAGACCTAGTCATTTTTTTATTTCAAGTCAATCCAAAATCTTAGTTTGGAAGGTTCACCGTTTTCACCTGGTATTTCATTTTC
>JAGNZX010000059.1 GCA_017984185.1 Minisyncoccota bacterium
TTTTGTTCTGGTGCTTTGACGGCGGAGTCACACCTCTTCCCATTCCGAACAGAGAAGTTAAGCCCGCTAGTGCTGATGATAGTCTTAACGGCAAAAGTAAGTAGGCGCCAGAACAAGATATTTAATTCTAACAAAAAACCACTAAGAAATTGGTGGTTTTTTTGCATTTATTTACGAGAGGTATATAATGTAAAAATTATGACCTTAGAAGGAATAGATCATGTAGTAGATCCCGAGATTATACATAAAGCTGTTGAAAGACAAATTACAGAAAGAGTAAGAGAGACGGGTAGTAAAGAATTAAAACAAGAGCTTCGTGATGCTAAGCATTCTTATGCTCTTTTGATTCAACAAGAGCAAGGAACAGGAAAAATTACTTTTAGGCCTTCAGAACATAAAGAACAAAAGAGAGAACTTGAGGTTAGGATGGGTGTAATTGAAAGAGAGTTAGACACACGCCCGACTTTAGAATAAATAATAGATCAAAACACCAAAAAAGCCTTTAAATAAGGCTTTTTTGGTGTTTTGATTGACTTTTTACCCGAAAGGGTGTATAATATATAAGGAGTATTCTTAGACGTTTGACGTTAACGCCGTACTTGCCCCCACCTGTGGGGCATGGAGATCAAGAAATGTTCAAGGCAGCTTTCGTTTGGTTGGTGGTCGTGGTCTCTTTGGCTTACTTCCACCGCCCGGAGTTTGTCCCGGTGGCGGTGGCCGGTATCGCCATCTTCATGGTGCTCGGGGTTACTCGAGTGGAGGCGATGTCAAAACTCACCGCGACGCACGTTGCCAATGTTTGGCATCGTATCCGTCTGGCCACGGTCAGATGGGTTAAGGTGAGGTCGGTCCAAAAAAGGGCTGATGCCGTCACATCGGAAAAGGTAGACTGCTCAGACTTTGAGTACGAGGAGATGGTGGCCAGAGGTCGCCGTCTCCAATTGGAGGCAGAAAAACACCGCCTCCAAGACGAGCATCGGGCTGTCCACTAAGGGCTGCCCAGGGGGGTCAAAATATCGGTCCCCCGCAAGAGGGCGCAGTCAACATATCGACTGTCGCCCTTTTTCAATTATGGTATACTTTCTTTATGAACTGGGCACTACGGCGACAAATTTTAGATTTACTTATTTTATTTGGTGTATTGGGAGTTTTTGGATTTTTTATAATTTATCCATATTTTAATGTTGGCCCGAGTTGTGCTGATGGTAGACAAAATGGCACCGAGAAGGGGGTAGATTGTGGAGGCTCTTGCGCCCGAGCATGTCTCGCTGATACAGAATCAGTTTCAGTGCTTTGGTCTCGCGCCTTTAAAGTTATTCCTGGACGTTACAATGCTGTAGCTTATCTTTCAAATCATAATAAAAATAAAGCTGCCAATAAGGTGAATTATCGTTTTCGTTTTACTGATGCCAACAATCTTTATATCGGCAAGCGTGAGGGAACTACTTTTATTCCACCAGTTGGAAACTTTGCTATTTTTGAACCAGCCGTCGGTCTCGGTAGTTCCGTCCCAGTTTATACAACATTTGAATTTACGAGTGTGCCAGATTGGACTGTGGTTCAAGAAGAAAAAATTAATCAGTTAAAAATATTGGTGTCAAATATTCAACTAATGAACACCGATACAAACCCAAAACTTTTGGCCACGATTACAAACAACTCACTTTTTTCTATACCCGAAGTCAATGTGGTGGCTATTTTATATGACGTTCTAGGTAATGCGATTTCTGTCAGTCAGACTTATGTCGAAGTATTGGCTGGTGAGGAGCAAAAAGATCTTACTTATACTTGGCAAGAACCAATATCGGAAAACGTGGTCAGTAAACAAATCATTCCCATGTTTAATGTTTTTAAGGCACAATTAAGGTAGTGGTGAAATATGAGTGAATCTCTTAGAAAAATCTCAGGCGGGATAGATTGGCTTCTTGTGTTTTTTCTTTTGCCGATAATTTCTGCTGGTTTGGTGACGATGAAATCTTTTTCTTCGACTGAAAACCCGAGTAGTTTTTTTGAAAAGCAGATCATCTGGTTGTGTATTTGTTTTATAGTTTTTTTTATTTTTTCATTTATTGATTTTGGATTTTTAAAGCGGACCAATGTATTGGTTTTTATTTTTTTATTTTTATGTTTTATACTTTTTTTGCTGTTTGTCTTGGGGAGCATATCGCATGGAGCTAGAAGCTGGTTTGATTTTGGTTTTTTTTCATTTCAACCGGCTGATATGATGAAGCTGGTATTGGTGCTAATGTTGGCGAAATATTTTTCGCGTCGGCACGTAGAAATTCGTGACACGAAACACATCTTCATTTCTTTTTTATATGTTTTGCTGCCTTTGGTTTTAGTTTTACTTCAGCCAGACTTTGGATCGGCCATCATTTTACTAGCTATCTGGCTGGGTATGGTGCTTGTATCGGGAATATCCAAAACTCATTTATTTTTAGTTTTCTCGGCGGGGGCTATCATGTTTGCCATGCTTTGGATGTTTGTCTTTGCTCCATATCAAAAAGCTCGAATTACTACTTTTTTAAATCCATTGGCAGATATTCACGGCACAGGGTATAACGCCTTCCAGTCGACTATCGCTGTGGGGAGTGGACAAGTCTTGGGTAAGGGTTTGGGTTTTGGGACACAGTCTCGATTGAAGTTTTTACCAGAGCCTCAGTCAGATTTTATTTTTGCTGCTTTCGCTGAAGAATGGGGATTGGTCGGTTCTGTTTTGATCCTTATTTTATATTGTTTGATTATATGGCGTATTTTAAACACTACCTCACTAGGAGCTTCGAATTTTGAAATTTTGTTTGGAATGGGAATTGCTATTTTCTTTATGAGTCATATACTCATCAATGTCGGCATGAATGTAGGACTTATGCCAGTGACCGGAATTCCGCTTCCTTTTATGAGTTATGGTGGGTCGCATTTGGTGGCTGAATTTATGGGGTTGGGTATACTCATGAGTATGCGTCGATATGCAAGGTCTGCCCACAGGGATGATATGCAGAATGAGTTCCTGGGGATTTAAAAAAGCTAACTAGCTAATTAGCTAACTAGGTAAAAGCTAAAAATTATGCAAACAATTGATGGACGCAAATTAAGAGATGAGATCTTAGAGAAAATAAAAAGCCAAGTGGCTGAATTAAAATTCGTGCCGATTTTTTGTGATGTCTTGGTGGGGGATGATCCATCGAGTGCTCAATATGTCCGAATGAAAGCCAAGACGGCTGAATCTGTCGGGGTAAAATTTCACAGTGCCAATTTTCCGGCCTCGATCACAACCCTCGAACTGGTAGAAGAAATAAAAAAAATAAATCAAATTCCAAATATGTGTGGGGTGATTATCCAGCTTCCATTGCCAGAGCATATCGACAAGAGATTGGCTCTCGATGCTATCGATTTTCATTTAGATGTGGATTGTCTTGGTGCTGAAGCGAGTGGAAAGTTTTATAAAAATGAAAATCTGCTTGGTTTTCCTACTGCCTTGGCTTGTATGGCCTTGCTTGATTCTGTGGGTGTAGATTTGAAGGACAAGAATATTGTAGTTTTGGGGCAAGGGGACCTTGTAGGTAAACCAGTCACGGCACTTTTGCAATTTCGTGGATTAAATCCAAACATAGTTCGTAGCAAGACAGAAAATAAAGAAGAATTGATAAAGAATGCTGATGTGATAATTTCTGGAATTGGGAAGGGTAAATTTATCACTGGGGATATGATAAAAAAAGATGTGATACTTGTCGATGCTGGGACTTCGGAAGATGGTGGTAGTATTGTCGGCGATGTGGATTTGGAAAGTGTGCAAGACGTGGCTAGCTAT
>JAGNZX010000060.1 GCA_017984185.1 Minisyncoccota bacterium
CTTTTTACCGTTAAGATAAGTTTATGTTCAAGAAAGTAAATACTAAATCTAAAGAGGATTTGTTGCGGGATTTGCAAAATGAAGGTTTTGCCCGTAAAACCTTGTCTTTTTACCGTTATGTAAAAATCGCTGATCCGAAAGCCATGCGCGACATGTTGTTTGATAAACTCGAAGAGCTCAAATGTCTCGGCCGGATATATGTGGCGAGCGAGGGGATAAATGCCCAGATGAATGTCCCCGTTCACAACTTTGAAGCCTTTAAAGATTTTTTGTATAACATTCCCGAGTTTAAAGACGTGCCTTTTAAAATTGCTGTCGAGGAAAAAGGCTTGTCGAGTTTTTTGAAATTGATTATCAAAGTCCGACCAAAAATAGTCGCCGATGGGCTCGATGATTCGACTTTTGATCCAGCGAACACTGGTGAATATGCGGAAGCAGAAGAAGTGAACAACATGATTGACCGCGGGGTGACGGTGATTGATATGCGAAATATTTACGAAGCCGCTATCGGGCATTTTGAAAAGGCCAAGATTATGAATGTGGACTCTTTCCGAGAACAATTGGCCAAGGTCCATGACATGTTTAAAGATAAAAAAGACGAAGAAGTTTTGCTATATTGCACCGGCGGAATTCGTTGCGAAAAAGCTTCGGCTTGGATGAAACACAATGGTTTTAAAAATGTGAAGCATATTAAAGGTGGAATCATCGACTATGCTCACCGAGTCAAAGAAAAAGGTTTGCAAAATAAATTTCGTGGAAAAAACTTTGTTTTCGATGAAAGACTGGGAGAAAAAGTGGGGGAGGAGACAATAGCTTTTTGTCAGGTCTGCGAGAAAAATAAATGCGATGATTATATGCATTGCAAAAACCAATCTTGCCACGTTTTATTTATCTGTTGTCCGGATTGCCAGAAAAAATTGAAAAACTATTGTTCAGTTATCTGTAATATTTGCGATAAATTTCCGCGCAAGATCAATCAATTCTTGGTTGGGCCAGACAGGCAAAAGCACGACAAGCAATTTAAAAAGCATTACAAGAGAATCAAGGAATATAAATAAAACTCGCCAGAAATAGTCTTTTTTGCTATAATTTATTTTATTAATTTAAATTAAATTACTATGGCTGAGACGTGGATATTTGGTTGCAGGATAGATAATAATGGTGATGTAAACCGCGGGTTAGATTATTTGAGAAATCATTGGAATGATAGGTATATATTAGATGTTTTTGAAAATGCACGAACTTCCAGAGACCGCAAAGCAGACTTTAAAATAAACGATATAAAAGGAGTTTATATTTTGAAATATGTTGCAGAGCATCATTATGATCTGAGCTGGAAAGATTATTTATAATTTTATGGAAAAAAAAGAAAAAATTGGTAATGAACACCCGCTTTCCATACTAGCCAATCAAGCTTATGAGGCATTTACTGAGCTTGGTTTTGAGATTGCCACCGGTCCCGAGCTCGAGAGCGAGTGGTACAATTTTGACGTATTAAACGTGGCCAAAGACCATCCAGCTCGAGACATGCAAGATACTTTTTGGATAAAAGATAATCCGGAAAAAGTTTTAAGAACTCATACGACTAGTGTCACCGCAAGAGCTATCGAACAAGCCGGTAAAGAAAATAGATTGCCAGCCGCTTTTATTTCTATCGGTAAGGTTTTCCGAAATGAAGCTACTGATTTTTCTCACGAGATGCAGTTTTTCCAAATAGATGGAATCATGGTGGGTCGTATCGAAGATGGGGTTTCGGTGTCCAATTTAAAAGGTGTACTCACAGAGTTTTATAAAAAAATGTTGGGTGGTGATGTGGAGGTAGAATTCCGTCCGAGCTTTTTTCCTTTTACTGAACCATCGCTCGAAGTCTTTGCCAAGTTTAAGGGTAAGTGGCTAGAAATGATGGGAGCTGGGGAACTGCACCCAAATGTTTTACGTAATATTGGTCTTGATCCGAAAAAATATCAAGGTTTTGCTTTTGGTGGCGGACTCGACCGGATCGCTATGATTAAATGGAATATTCCAGATGTCCGGCTTTTTTATCAAGGTGATTTACGGCTCAATCAATTCTAAATATGAAAATTTCTTACAATTGGCTTAAATGGTATGTGCCCGAGGTTCCTGAAGCAAACAAGCTTGCGGATTTGATTACTTACCATTTGGCGGAAGTGGAAACCGTGGAAGAAAAAGATGGAGATAGTATTTTGGATATAAAGATTTTACCAAACAGAGCTCACGATTTACTTTCACACCAAGGTATGGCGCGAGAACTTGCTTCACTTTTGAAAATTAATTATGTAGATCCGACAGAAAAATATAAAATTCCTCCTTCGACAAGCTCAGGGCAAGCGCCTTTAAAAATAGAAGTAGAGAGTGAAAAATGCAGACGCTATATGGGGCGAATTGTGCGTGGTGTCAAAGTCGGCCCTAGTCCAGACTGGGTGGTAAAGCATTTAGACTCTATCGGCCAGAGAAGTATCAACAACATGGTGGATGCTTCGAATATCGTGATGTTTGATTGTGGCCAGCCGACCCACGTCTTTGATTTAAAGAAAATAAAAGAAAAATTGGTGATTCGACAAGCCAAAGATGGCGAAATGCTGACTACTTTAGATAATAAAGAATGTAAATTAAAACTTAGCGATATGGTCATAGCGGACGCAGATCGAGCATTGGCTATTGCTGGAGTAAAGGGTGGCAAGGTGGCCGAAGTGGATGGAGATACGGTGGATGTGATTTTAGAAGTAGCCAATTTTGATCCGACGGCTGTCCGCAAGACAGCACAAAGTTTAAATATTTTCACAGACGCCAGGAAGAGATTTGAAAATGATTTGTCACCAGAGCTCGCTTCTTATGCTATGCGTGAACTCTCGGCGACAATTTTGGAAATGTGCCCCGAGGCTACTTTTGAAGACATTGTTGATGTTTACCCACAAAAACAAGAAGCGAAGAAACTAAAATTTTCATTAGAAAAAATTTCTAAAATTTTAGGACTTACTGTTTCAGTAAAAGATGTAGAAGATATTTTGAAAGCATACGTATACGAATACGTATATGCGGACGGTATGTTTGAGATTGTGGTGCCACCAATGCGACTTGATTTAAACATCGAAGAAGATATGGCTGAGGAAATCGGACGAATTTTAGGTTATGACAAAGTGAAAGCTGAAATACCGAAAATTGATTTTAAACCAAAAAAAAACGAAACTTATCAAAAAATATCTGGAGCTCGAAACAAGCTATTAAACGATGGTTATTCGGAAGTGATGACTTATGTTTTTCGAGACAAAGGCAGTGTTTCAGTTTTAGCTTCAGCTTCAGATAAAAAATTCTTGCGAACAAATTTGAGCGACGGATTGAAGGAGAGTTTGAAATTGAATAAAACCAACATGCCATTTCTAGGATTGAGTGAAATAAAAATTTTTGAAATCGGAACTGTCTGGACCCCCGCCGAAGAAATTCATGTAGCATACTCAGATAAAAAAGAAATAAAAGAAATGACTTTAGAAGAGTATTGTAAAGATATGTATTCTGATTTTAAGCTAGAACCTAAAAGCTATAACCTAGAAGCTAAGTTTGCGCCGTGGTCACTATTCCCGTTTATTGCTCGAGACGTGGCAGTCTGGGTGCCGGAGGAGGTGACCAGTGATCAAGTTTCTCAAATCATAAAAGAAGACATGGGCGATATGGTGGTCCGAGGTCCAGAACTTTTTGATGAGTTTAAAAAAGACGGCCAAGTTTCTTATGCTTTTAGATTAGTTTTTCAAT
>JAGNZX010000061.1 GCA_017984185.1 Minisyncoccota bacterium
TCATATATATGGGCCAATCAATCGGTTCATCAGCGAGGTTGGTTTTGTAAAGCACGATAATTACCGCAAAATATTTCACAACTTCTTCAGCCGTAGCCCATAATACCAGTTTCCATTCTGGGTTAGTGATCTGGTCTTGGATTAATTGTTGAATTGGCACTACAAAAATGACCGCGATAATTCCCATAAAGAAGACTACAGAAAGCACATCTTTTGGTTCAGGCTTTTTTTTATCTTCTTGGAGCCAAAAAGACAACCATAAAAGTGAAGGTATTATTCCAGCCAAGAAAGCAATCATAAAAATTTTTGGGTCGCTGGTCATAATTTTTCAACCATTAGTAATTTTTTATTTTCCGTAGGCAGCAGGCTCCAGATTTCTTCGGTGACAAAAGGCATAAAAGGGTGAAGTAGTTTTATAAAATTTTCTAAGAGAAAATAAAGGGTCGCTCCGTATTCAGGTTTGTTTTTGGATTCTTCGATAATCTCGTCAGCAAAACGGTGCCAGATATAGGCATACAATTTTTCTGCTCCCAAGTAAAATCTATAGTTGTCCATATCTGATTTTACATCGAGAGCGAGAGCTTCCCACTCATCTACTAATTCTTTTTTCATTTCGCCAACCCTTTCCATTCCCAAAACATAACGGGTGATGTTCCAGATTTTGTTGCTAAATTTTCCGTAAGCTTTTACTTTTTGTAGATCAAATTTTGCATCTGCTCCAGGGCCGATACCTATAATCAGAGCCATACGCAAAGCGTCCGCGCCAAATTCATTGATGACTTGAATAGGGTCTATACCATTGTCGAGAGATTTACTAAACTTTTGCCCCTTAGCGTCGCGGAGCATACCGTGCAAGTATACGGTCTTGAAAGGTATCTCACCGACAAGGTATTGCGACATCAGTATCATGCGGGCAACCCAGAAAAACAAGATTTCGTAACCAGGGTTGATGACGTTCGTCGGGTGGAATTTTTTAAAGTCACTAGCCTCTAAATTTGGCCAACCAAGAGTAGAAAAAGTCCAAAGTCCAGAAGAGAACCATGTGTCGAGAGTATCTTCGTCTTGGGTCCAACTTGCCCCGTCCCCATTTTGGGCGGGGTCATTTCCAGGTGCCTCAGTTCCTACAAAAATTTCATTACCTTTATACCATACTGGTATACGGTGACCATACCAAATTTGCCTAGAGATACACCAGTCACGCAAGTTTTCTATCCAGTTAAAATAAACTTTTTCAAAATGTTCAGGAAGAATTTTTATCCCGCCTTTCTGGCCGGGATGAATTTTTCCATCACGCACTGGCTCGAGCATTAGTTCTTTGAGTGATTTATTGTCGCGAGAAGGGATTTTTTTATTTACATCAACAAACCATTGCAATTTTGGTAATGGTTCGATGATGCCACCAGTTCTTTCTGCGGTAGATATGTTTTGATTTACTTCTTCTTCTTTTTCGAGCAGTCCCTCAGCCTTGAGCCATTCCACGACTACTTCTCTGGCTTCAGTGGTTTTTTTATTTAAAATATTTTCTCCACCTACTGTCATTTTCGCAAATTCATTTATGACTGGTTTGTATGGTAATTTGTGTCTCTCAGCTATTTCAGCATCTATCATAGAGTGAGCAGGGGTGACTCCTAGTGCGCCAGTACCAAAATCTTTTTCCACGCTTTCGTCGGCAATAATCTTTATATGGA
Organism: Minisyncoccota bacterium; assembly: GCA_017984185.1. Classification (GTDB taxonomy): domain Bacteria; phylum Patescibacteriota; class Minisyncoccia; order Phycocordibacterales; family UBA9973; genus UBA9973. The sequence goes on from JAGNZX010000061.1 coordinate 1,689, forward strand.
TTGGAACCCCACAAAATACTTCATCGTATTCTTTGCCTACAAATTGGGCGTATCTCGTATCCTCTGGGTGCACAGCCACAGCCACATCACCGACTTTTGTTTCAGGTCGAGTAGTAGAAATTGATATAGGAAAATTTTTACCATATTTAAATGTATAAAGTTTAGATTTTCTTTCTACGTATACGATTTCGTCATCAGATATAGTGGTCTGACCTTTTGGGTCCCAGTTGATCACTTTTGAACCACGATAAATAAGGCCATCATCATACATTTTTTTGAATGCAATTTTTACTGCCTGGTTTCGTGTCTCATCGAGAGTAAAAGCTTCTCGAGACCAGTCGAGTGAAGCTCCCATGTTGCGTAGTTGGGAGACAATTGTTTTTCGACTATCGGCCACGAAAGCATCAACACGTTCCAAGAATTTTTCTCGGCCAATTTCTTTTTTCTTTAAGCCTTCTTTTTCTAAAATCTTGGTAACCTTGGCGTCTGTAGCTATGGCTGCGTGGTCAGTGCCCGGTATCCATAGAGTTTGTTTACCCTTCATACGGTTGTAACGGATCATGGTGTCTTGCATCGAGTCTTCGAGAGCGTGACCCAAGTGTAGAACGCCTGTGGCATTTGGTGGGGGAAGGACAATAGAAAAAGTCTCGGCATCAGCACTAGTAACACCTTTTTCGATGCACACATCCGGATTAAAAAAACCGCTATCTTCCCATAGCTTGTAGATTCTACTTTCAGTATTTTTCGGGTCGTATGGCTTTAATAGTTTTTCCGGCAGCTTTTCTTCCATAGCCCAATAATATCATATTATAGCCTTAAATTACCAGTTGCTTTGATGCTATCTAACTTGGGAACTTTTCTTTTGTTTTTAATGAAATTTAAGTATCCAGCGATACCGATCATTACCGAATTGTCGCGAGAAAGTTCAAAGGTCGGCATGAATAGTTTAATTTTACTAGATTTCAATTCTTGTCCGACAATTTTTTTTAGTTCTCTTTGTAAGTGTTTGTTCGCAGCCACTCCGCCACCCAAGGTGACTATTTTTATTCCGTATTTTTCGATAGCCTTTTTTGTTTTATGAGTGATGCATTCAATGGCGGCATTTTCAAACTCAAGGGCAATAGCAGATTTGGTTTCTGTTGAAATTTTTTGTCCAGATTTTTCTAAATCACGAATTAAATAAAGTACAGAAGTTTTTAATCCCGAGTAGGAGAAATTAAAATCTTTGCTGTATATCATTGGGCGAGGGAAAACGAAAGGAAAACTAAATTTTCCGGGGTCGCTGTCTCCGCGTGCTCGCGGAGCGCTCCCTCTCGGCTCGTCAGCCTGCGAGAGACCCCGTAAAACTTGTTTTCCGTTCGTCCGTAATTCTTCAGCTAATTTTGAAATATGTGGTCCGCCGGGATAGGGCAGGCCGAGCATGCGAGCCACTTTGTCAAAAGCTTCACCGACAGCGTCGTCGAGTGTCTCGCCGATGATTTCATAATCCATCCATTTTTTCATCAAGACTAGTTCCGTGTGTCCACCGGAAACTAATATGGACAAGATCGGAGTTTTTGGTTTTTGGATTTTAAATGATCCTTTGTTTTTTCCAAAAATAGATAGGATGTGGCCTTCCATATGGTTTACGGGTTGTACTGGCACAGACCATTTCTCGGCCAATTCTTTGGCAAAAGTGATACCCGTCCAGAGTGCTGGCTCGAGGCCTGGACCATGGGTGACGGTGATCAAGTCGACCGGGGATTTTTTTATTTTTTTCTTTGCAACCAATTCAAAATTTTCGTTTACCAATTTATCGAGTTTGGTTTGTTTTAAAGTTTTCGCCAAGAGAAGTGGTAAATTTTTTATATGTTCGCGTTTGGCTAGCATTGGGAAAACACCACCGTAAGCTTCGTGGACAGCTTGTGAAGCCAGGTTGTCGGCTAGCACTTTGAAAGAAGCATTGTTTACACCGCCCTTGGCTTCAAAAATAGTTATCCCCGTATCATCGCAGGAAGTTTCGATGCTTAAAATTCTCATGTGCGCAATGAGGGGATTGAACCCCCGGCCTACCCCACG